>CBDUNP010000183.1:0-6274 GCA_965368605.1 uncultured bacterium
GCCCCCCATCGTTCCCCAGGTCCCTGAGGGTTTTCGCTCAGATGAAACAGACCCGATCTAAGTTAAATATGGACCTCCCGCCGTATCGCGACGGGTGGCAATCGGCTGTTGGGCTGGGTGCGGTGTTTTTAGTGCCGCTGGCTTCACGGCACGGGTCGGTGATCGGCTGTTGATGGGCTGGGGAATCTACCCAAACCCCTATGCGTGACTTACACTGGGGTTTTACGGCGAACGCGGTGGGCGGTCGTCAAAGTGTTTCCCCCCAACAGTCAAGGAGTTAGACATGGCCGAATCAGGCGACACAACGGTAGTCGGTGCGGACAGCCACTTTAAAGGTGAGCTGACCTTCGAGCGGGTTGCAAAGATCAACGGGAAGTTTGACGGCAAGATCACCGGTAAGGGTGAGCTTCAGGTCAGCCAGAACGCGCAGTGCAAGGCCGACGTCGACGCGACCGGCGTGCAGGTCGACGGCCTGATCGAAGGCAACCTGCTGGCGAAGGACACGGTCAAGCTCAACGGGTCCGGCGTGGTCCGTGGCGACATCACCGCCGCGAAGATGGTGATGACCGAGGGCGCGAGTTTCCACGGGATGTGTGCCGTCGGGCCGGACAGCGGCCGGGCTTCGTCTCCTGCGCCGAGTCAGCCCGCGTCGGGCGGCGGAGCGTCCGGGGGGCAGGGTCAGCCACCTAAAAAATAAGCGTCATGGGTCTGGCCTGGGCGTTCGACCGTCTGATGGGCGGTGAGTTTTACTGCGCTTGGGCTTTACACAACCTGCATACCCAAGGTCTGCCTCGGTCTCTTTGGTCTCCGGCGTGCTGAATCTTCCCCGGCCCTGCGGGCAAGTTGGATTCACCCGGCGCTGAAGAAAACCAGCAGCCCTTCCCCGGTTTGTCACTATGGCGCGACAACTAGGCCCACGCCTGGTCCAGTGTTACCACTGCCGACATCGCTTCGAGGTCAGCAGCCGCGCCCAGTCCACGTCCTGCCCGGGCTGTAACAAAGCCCTGATGGTCGGGGACGAACACATCACCAAGCTGCGCGGTCCGCTCAAGGAGTTAAGAACCTGCGGGCGGATCACCGTGAGCAAACGTGGCCGACTGATCGCCGAGACGATCGAGGCGCACGGGGGTATCGACTGCCAGGGGATCATCGATGCCAAAAAGGTGTTAAGTGGCGCCACCGTCACGCTCGGGCCCAAGTGTGACTACCACGGCAACCTCACAGCACCGGCGGTCGAGATGCAGAAGGGCGCGAAGGTCAAGCCGAGTATGTTTGATGTGCCTTCGGACCCCTTGGGATTGACCCAGCCGCCCGAGGCCGGTGAATCGGGGTAGGATGTGATTGGCTTGTGGCTTTTTGATAATGGGAGCCCGTGATGAATCGATTCAAGATAAGCGTGCTTGCGGCGGTGGTGCTGACATCTGCCGCGGTTTGTTTTGCCGATGCCCCGGCGGACAGCGTCGCGGCTTTGAAGCAGGAAAACGCCGACCTCCAGGCGGAGCTTCAGCGCGTCAAGGCCGCGTATGACAGGCTTGAGGCCGAGATGGGCCGGCTGCGTGCCCAGCTTGCGGAGCTACGGCTAAACAACGAAGACCTGACGGTGCAGACCCAGGAACTCACCGAGCTGGCCGGCCTGACCCCCGCCGGCGACCGGGTCGAGTCGGCCAGTGCGCGGTTCACATCAACCTACGATGAAGCCTCCGGACGCACCACGGTGCGCAGCGGCATCGAGGAGCTGAAAGTGGTCAAAGGCAGCGCCGCAGACCACCGGCTCTCGCTGGCGTATTCCTTCCCCGGCCAACAGATGCAGGCCCCGCCCGACGTCGTGACGATGTTTGTCCAGGCCAAGTTCTCCGGCGGAGTCTACAAAGATCAGGAAACCGCCACACTCGACATCGACGGCGAATCGGTCACGATCCCCATCACGAATTACGACACGGTCTCCCGCCGGGTGCGCGTCGCCGGCAAACGCACGATCCGCAAAGACGATGAGACTCTGACGATCGAGATCGACGCGGAACTGATGCGCCGGCTGGCGCGGGCGATCCAGTTCAAGATGACTATCGGCACCGTGGAGCTTGAGCCGACACGCGACCAGACCGCCATGTTCCGCGCCGTGCGCAAACGCATCGAGCTGGGCGCGTGAGGTTTCACGATACAGAGATGAAACTCGGTTGAATCGGATTCAAGCGGATACGGAATAAGACGAGGGTTCGATTGTTGGGGGCATTGTTTGTTTGTGGTGTGGACTGAGAAGAATTGTTTGGGGGACTGTCCGCAGGTGACACAGATTCGGCATCTGCGTTCGGCGCGAGAACAAAAAACCGGCGCAATCTGCGTCATCTGCGGATAACTTCTTGATCCGCTTGAATCCGATTCATCCGAGCTTCATGCATCCAATAAAAAACCGCCCCGTTAAAGGGCGGTCCTTTTTGGTTTGATTTTGATCGCTAACGATTACACGAGGTCTTCGAGCAGGCTCTCGATGGCGGCGTCGGTCTTGTCGTCTGACTCATAAGTGTTGTCAGCGATCGAAGCCTTGACGCGGTCAACCAGGTCCTGGCGGACATCGGGAAGATCGGCGATCTTGCTTAGCAGTTGCGCGGTGTTGGACAGTTCGACCTGGTCTTCGCCACGGGTGGTGGAGTCGGCCTGGGTGTGCGTCCTGCTAGAGCGCGCTTGGGGTTCAAGCGTCGCGGCGGCAGGTCGGTGGATGGGGGATACTTCACTCATAGCTGTCTCCTGAACATACCTTGGCCGAGCATTCTTATCTGATGCTGGGCCGCCTGGGATCACGGTCGCGCCGGTCGGCGCGGGGGGTGTCCCCTCACACAGATATTATCGCCAAAGCCATCGCTTCCACTTGAAGTTATGAGCAGTCCGGGTGATTTTCGCCTTAATCTATATTCTACAAGTGATTAAATATTGTTTGATGGGCCTTCGGTCTGATAATCAGCACCCCGCCTGTACTGGCGGGTCCGCACCCAACTATAGGGTTATTCACAGCTTATCCACACTCTGAACATTTACCTAACGTGTTTTGCCGACTCAGAAAAATTACGAAGATTTTTTACGCCTGCTTCTCCGCCAAAGCCCAGGCGAGGTCCACCGCCTGACGGTTCGCCGCGACATCGTGGACACGCAGCAGCCTCACCCCCGCATACACACAATGAACACTGATCGCGCACGTCCCCCCCAAACGATCCCCCCCAGGAAATTTCCCCGCCCCGGGTTGTTCCCCCGCCTCGGCCCCAAACTCGCTGATGAAGCGCTTTCGGCTGGCGCCGACCATCACCGGGTAGCCTTGGGCCACCAGCCCCGGCAGCGCCCTCAGCAGCGCCAGATTGTGCCCCGTGGTCTTGCCAAACCCGATCCCCGGGTCCAGGACGATTTGGTCCCGCCCGACCCCCGCTTGCTCCGCCACACGCGCCCGGGTGAGCAGGAAGTCGCGCACCTCGGCCGCCACATCCGTATACGTCGGGTTGTCCTGCATCGTCCCGGGCTCGCCCTGCATGTGCATCAGGATGATCGGGAGCCCGTGTTGCGCGGCCAGCGACAGGACGCTCGGGTCTTCCCGCCCGGCGCTGATGTCATTCAGGATCGCCGCCCCGGCGCCGATCGCGGCCTCGGCGACCTCCGCGCGGGTCGTGTCGATGCTGATCTGCACCCCCGGATACGTCTCGTCCAAGCGTTGGCGCAGCGTCTGGATCACCGGCCTAACGCGGGCGATCTGCTCGTCACTTGAGATACGCTTCGCCCCGGGTCGGGTGGACTCCCCGCCGACGTCGATGATGTCCGCGCCCTGCCGGGCCATCGCCAGACCGTGCCGGACCGCCGGGTCGTGGGTGTCGTGCCGCCCGCCGTCGGAGAAGCTGTCGGGCGTGACGTTGAGGATCCCCATGATCTGGGGTCGGCCTGCGGATGCTGGGGGGTCGGTCTTCGCCATAGCCAGAGTGTAGCCGTCGCTGCCGGTGCGGGTCGAGTGGATTGGGGAATCTGGGGCGGTTCCCGGTCGCTTGGCCGGGGCTCACGGGGTCCGGCGGTGCCGGTTGCACGTTGTGGAGCGCCGGCGGATTCCAAATCTGCCCGGGTATCGCGTTTTGCCGGCGAAGTCTCTCAAGTAGTGTGACGATACAGAGCCTGTGTCTAACCAACTCACACAACAGGGCCTAAGCCCCCGGCGGAAGCTCACGGGGCTGTTGGATCGGCTGGATGACGAGTCGGTTTTCGATATGGGCCTGCGCTCATCAAAGCGCCGAGCGGTCCATGCGCCCGTGACGCTGGGCGTGATCGCCGGAGGGTATAAGCCGTTGTACCGCGGCTGGGCGACGGACCTGTCGTTGAACGGCTTGGGCCTGCTCACCGAGCACGACGTCCCCCTGAACGCGCTGCTGACGATCAACCTTGAATCGGTGGCGGGCGAAGAGCTGCTGCTGCCGATCCGTGTGTGTTATGTGATGCAGATGATGAGCAAGACCTACCGCGTCGGCGGGACGTTTCAGTTCATGTCGCATGACATGACCACCCGCGAGCAGTTTGCACAGGCACGATTGTTCGGCGATTAACTCACATCGACATCCCGGCTGTTGCGTTGAGTTACACCTGTGTCTTCAGCCAGCCGCCCTGCGCGAACCGCGCGGTGAACATCAGGCCGCGGATGACCATCTCCCCGCACAGCCCATACCACACACCCATCAGCCCAAGGTCCAGGTAGATGCCCAGCAGGTACGCCGCCGGCAGCCGGAACACGAACAGGCTGATGTAGCCAATGATCATGGTTGATCGCGTGTCCCCGGCCCCCTTAATCGCGTGACTCAGCACGATCGCCATCGCGAAGAACGGCTGGACCCACCCGCAGATCCACAACAGCTGCGGCGTGACCTCCTGATGCAGCGGCACCGGAGAAACTAACGCGATCAGCTTGTCCGGGATCAGGATAAACACCAGCCCCGACAGCGACATCATCGCCACCGCAAGCGCGCAGCAGTAGACCGCGGAGCGCCTCGCCATCACCGGGTCGTTCGCGCCCAGGTACTGCCCGACGAGGATGGCGGCGGCGCCGGCGAGGGCGAACCCGGTCAGGAAGCTGGCGGACTCGATGCGCACCGCCCACATGTGCGAACCAATCAGCCCCTCGGTCGCAAGCTTGCCGATGATGATGATCACCAGGAAGTTGCCGCCCCAGATGCCCAGACTCTCCAGTAGCTGAGGGACCGAGATGTTGACGATCCGCCGGGCGGTGTGCCAGTGCGGCTTGAGCCGTGCGAGCCGTAGCTTGATGACCTTGCCGCGTGCAAGCACGACGAGGATCAGGGCTGCGCCGATGACCCACGCGACCGACGTGCCCGCAGCGATGCCCGCGACGCCGTGCCCGCCGATCGGGTCCGGGCCGTAGACAAACAGCAAACTGACCGCGATGTTCACGAGGTTAACGATGACGACCACGATGAAGGGGGTGCGCGTGTCCCCGGCGGCGCGCAGGCACGCCCCGCCGACGAACAGGACCGCCGACATCGGTGCCGCGACCGTGAGGATGCGCAGATAAACCCGGCAGAAGTCCATCGCCTGACCGGACATCCCCGACATCTGCGCGATCGGCCCGGCGAGCACATAGATGACCACGCCGATCCCGACGCCCACCGCGATCGCCAGCAGGATCGCCTGACCCAGCGCGGCGTTGGCGAGGCGTTTGTGTCGGCCACCGATGGCGCGGGCAACCAGCGCCGACGCCCCGACGCCGACCGCGCCCATCATCAATCCCATCAGCCAGCCGACATAGCCGGCAACGCCCAGCGCGTCATTCGCCGCGACCGCGATCGCTTCAGGCTTGAGGTGCGCCGCCAGGAGCATGTCGACCGTGCCGACCAGGAACGCCATGACCTGCTCAAGCAGCGGCCAGATCGCCAGCACCCATATCTGTTTGTGCAACGACATCCCCGCAAGCTTCCCGCCGAGCGCCTTGGGGCGCGGCGGGTCCACGGCGACGCTGACGACGGCCTCAGCTGCGCTTGTACTGGATGTGGGTTCAGAGGGTCGGCGCATGGCGGCATTCTATATCTGGTGATGCCACCCGCATCGTCTGAGTTGTTGTTTGGACAACAGGTGACGCGGCTGGGCCACCTGTTGTCTCATCCCTGCATCAGACCGCCGGGGGTGTGGCTCGGCTGGTTGGGGTGATGATCGGTGGAACGGGTGAAGATGTCGGGTCGATCGCGGTGGTCGGTGTCACGGTCGGTTTCGGTGCCTTTTTGCCGGCGGCGTCGGGCATCTGGTC
>CBDUNP010000184.1:0-6270 GCA_965368605.1 uncultured bacterium
GGTGCATGTACCGGAGCTATTGATTTTGGATGAGCCGACGGCCGGGCTTGACTTGGCGGGACGGGAGCAGGTGCTTGCGACGGTCGAGCAGGTGCTGGGCCAGCCGGACGCGCCAGCGGTGCTGATGATCACGCATCACGTCGAGGAGCTTTCGCCCAAGACGGACCGGGTGATGCTGATGAATAGCGGGCGGATCGTCGCGACGGGGCCGGCAGCGGAGATCATTACCCCCGAACGGCTCAGTGAAGCGTTTGGGTGCAAAGTGTACGTCGAGCGGGTCCACGGGCGGTACTGGCTGCAGGTCTTGCCCGAGGCGTGGGTGGACCTGGTGAAGCCGGGCTAGTGGACAATCATCTCTTCTTTTTGATCCGCTATACTCCCGGCCATGAGCGACAAAACCCCCCTTGTTGGAATCGTGATGGGTAGCGCCAGCGACGCGCAGGCGATGCGTCAGTGCTCGGCGGTGCTGGAGCAGCTAGACATCCCCTACGAGATGAAGGTCTGCTCGGCCCACCGGACGCCTGAGCGTGCCCACACGTTTGTGAGCACGGCCAAGGAACGCGGGCTGAAGGTCATCATCGCGGCGGCGGGGATGAGCGCCCACCTGGCGGGCGTGATGGCGGCGGGGACGCACATCCCGGTCCTGGGCGTGCCGATGGACGGCAAGCTGATGGGCGGGCTGGACGCGCTCTTGTCGACCTGCAACATGCCCAAGGGCATCCCAGTCGGGACGATGAGCATGGGCAGCCACGGCGCGGTGAACGCGGCGCTGTTCGCGGCGTCGATCCTGGCGCTGTCGGATGCCGATATCGAGGCGAAGCTGCTGGCGTACCGCAAGGCGCAGACGGCCGCGGTTCCCGAGTACCCGCCCGAGGCCTAAAAACCCTAAAGATGAAGGTGCCGGGGCCGCTAATCGCCGGGCTATACAAAAGATATATAACTCTTTATACTGGGTGCGGACCGTGAACCCCCCTATTAAAGAGAGGCCCATCCATGCCTGCTGCGACTCCCCCCACCGACCGCGCCGCCTCGGTTTCAGCGATGATCCCGATCCGCTATCAGGTTTTGATCGGCGCGGTGCTGGTGCAGTTGATCCTGGGGACGCTATACGGCTACAGCATCTTCTGGCAGCACCTTGACCCGGAGGTGTTCCCGGCGGTGGTCACGCGGGCGCAAGAAGCCGTCTTAGTGTCGGAAGGCGTGAACACCTCGGGGATGACGATCGTTGCCGACGAACAGGCGGCGAGCGCTCAACTGGCTACGCAGGAAGGCTATCTTAAGTACGCGTTTTCGATCTGTGTGCTGGCATTCGCGTTGACGATGGTCTTCGCCGGTCGGGTTCAGGACGTGCGTGGTCCCAGGCAGACGGCCATCATCGGCGCGGGGCTGATGGGGGCCGGTTTCATCATCGCGTCGCTGATGAATTACCCGGCCGTCTTTTTTCTGGCGCACGCGATGCTGACCGGTGTGGTCGCGCTGGTCGCGTTGACGCTCTTTGATGCGGTGCTGGGTTCACGCAAGCAGGCGCATGACCACCCGATGTTGCGATACGTGCCGCAGGCGATCATGATCACGGCCGTGGTCGCCGGGGTCGTCACGGCCCAGCAGTATGTTGGCAGGCTCGGGGCGGCGGACAAGGTCTTCATGCTCTGGGCGACCGTCGGCTTCCTGGCGGGGGTGGGCATCGGTTTCGCCTACGTCTGCCCGATCGCGGCGTTGGTCAAGTGGTTCCCCAACGCCAAGGGGCTGGTCGTGGGGATCGCGGTCGCGGGGTTCGGCTTCGGGGCGTATATCTTCAAGGACCCCGTGGTCGGCGCGGAGGGGTACATCGGCAGCCGGGGGATCACCGAGTTCTTCCTGGTGCACGGCGTGATCTGCCTGGTCGGGATCACGCTGGGCGCGATGCTGCTGCGCAACCCGCCGAACGCGGCGGTGCCAACGGGAGCCGGCAACACCGATTCCACCTGGCGCGACACGCTCAGGCAGCCATCCTTCTACATTCTCTGGCTGATGTATTTTTCCGGCGCGATGGCGGGCCTGATGGTGATCGGCATCACCAAGGGATTCGTCCAGGAACAGCTGATCGATGCGGCGGTCAAGGCCGGTGCGTCGCTGAACGATGAGTTGAAATCACTGTGTTCCACCAAGGGGCTGACCGCGGTGGGGGTCCTCTCGATCTTCAACGCCGTGGGGCGGATCGTCTGGGGGCTGATCTCTGATCGGATCGGGCGGACCGCATCGTTCGTGGCGTTGTTCCTCTTCCAGGCGGTGGCGATGGCGTTGCTGGGTATGGTGTCGACCGACATGGCGTTGTACACGATCGCTTCGGTTATCGGGTTTAACTACGGCGGGATATTCGCGCTGTTCCCATCCGCGACCGCAGACCTGTTCGGGGCGAAGAACGTGGGCGCAAACTACGGCTGGCTCTTCACGAGCTACGGGATCGCGGGCGTGATCGGCATCGCTGCGGGCAATGTCGCCAAGACGACGACCGGCAGCTACTCCGCCGCGTTCGTGATGGCGTCGGTGCTGTGCGTGGCCTCCGCCGGGCTGGCCGTGGTGCTGGCGAGGATGATCGCCAGGGCGAAGGCGGTGACGGCTGATGCGGCGTGATGCCATTATTAAGTTAATACTGATTTTTAAGCTCGCCTGAACCACTTGAGGCCCCACCCGAGGCGACCGCCCGGTGTGTACAATGCGGGCATGGCAGACACAGACGCACAACACGACCCGGTCACACTGCACGACTTTCAGGCATACATCCACGAGCGTTATTACGCGACGGATTCGGCGCGGGGGACACCGGGGACGTTCATGTGGCTGATCGAAGAGATCGGCGAGCTGGCAACGACGTTGCAAAAGATCAAGGGCGAGGGCGGCGACACGTCCGGCGGATCGACCCACGAAGATTTAGAGGGCGAATTCGCCGACGTGCTGGCGTGGCTATGTACGCTGGCGAACATCAACGACGTGGACCTGACCGAAGCGATCACGAAGAAGTACCTGGCGAGCGGTGGGCCCAAAGGGCACAAGTAGGGTTGAGGTTGGGGGATTTTATTTTGTGAAGGCGCGTCGGGTGCGCACACGGTGATTGATGCCCAGGTGGAACGTGGGCTGAGGGGGAAATTGTGTATCGTTGTGATCAGGTTTACTGGGTGCGGGCGGGCGCGTGGTCGGGGGTCTTGACGGGGTGGGCGGCGATGACTTCTTTGATGGTTTGCGCGATGCTGTCGGGGTCGAGGCCGACTTCGGCGAGTTGGGCGTTGCGGCTGGCCTGCTTGATCCACTTCATGGGCAGGCCCAGGCGTTTGATCTTGTGGGTGGGCAGACCGTGCTCGTTGCAGGCTTCCAGGACAGCGGAGCCGAAGCCGCCGGCGAGGGTGTGGTCCTCAATCGTCAGCACAGGGATGTCGGCACCGATGACCTTACGCAGCAGCTCGATATCAACAGGCTTGGCGAAGCGGGCGTCGTAGAGGGCGATGTCATAGTCGTTACTTGAATCGCCGTTGAGTTTTTTCAGTGCCTCGGCGGCGGTATAGACCGGCATGCCATACGCAAGGATGACCAGGTCGGGCTTGTCGTTGGGGGCGATGACAAGGTTGGCCTTGCCCAACTCGAACGGCGGGCAGTCGGCGTCGTCTTGCAAAGGCGATTCGGCGACGCTGTCGCGCGGGTAGCGCAGGAAGCTTGCGCCGGTGTCGTAGCCGCGCATGAAACGCAGCGCGGCTTTGAGGGTGGGTTCGTCGCAGGCGGCGAGGAGCGCGGCACCGGGGAGGGTGCGGAACATCGAGATATCCATGAACCCGTGGTGGACCGCGCCGTCGCCGCCGACCAGGCCGGCCCGGTCCATGCAGACGCGGACGGGCAGGTTCTGCAACGAGACTTCCTGAAAGGCCTGGTCCAGCGCGCGCTGGCTGAAGGTTGAGTACACCGCGAAGAAGGGCTTGAGCCCGGTCTTGGCGAGGCCGGCGCACATGTCCATGGCGTGGGACTCACAGATGCCGGTGTCGCGCGAGCGGTCGGGGTATTGCTCGATGAGTTTGTCGACGCCGGTGCCCGGACCCATCGCGGCGGTGACGGCGTAGATTTTTTCATCCTCAGCCATCAGCTCAAGCATGGCGTCGGCGAAAGCGGCGGTGAAGCTGCGCCCACCGGAGGCGAGCTCGACCCGGCAGCCATCCACGGTGAAGGGCTTGGGGGAGTGGAACGCGGTGGCGTCGTCTTCACTGAACCCAAAGCCTTTGCCCTTGATGGTCTTTGCGTGCAGGAGGACGGGGCGGTTGATGTCCTTAACTTCGTTGAACATGTCGACTAGGGTGGGCAGGTCGTGGCCGTCGATCGGGCCGACGCAGACCAGGCCGAAGTGCTCGAACATGTGGTCGGTGGCGATGGCGTGCTTGAGGATCTCGCCGCCGCGGTGGTATATCTCTTCGAGGAAGGAACCGCCGGGGATATTTTCTAGGACCTTGTGGGCGCGTTTTTTGAAGTCGCCGTAGGTCGGGCTGACGCGGACGCGGTCGAAGTAGGCGGCCATGGCACCCTGGGGGTCGCTGATGGACATGCCGTTGTCGTTGAGGACGACGAGGAACTGTCGGTCGAGCGTGCCGGCGTTGTTCAGGCCCTCGAAGGCCAGGCCGTTGACGATGGAGGCGTCGCCGACGAGCGCGACGGACTTGCGGTCGGTTTCGCCGTTGAGCTGATCGCCCCGAGCCATGCCGACGGCGGTGGAGATCGCGGTGCCGGCGTGGCCGACGGCGAAGAGGTCGTAGGGGGACTCGTCAGGATCGGGGAACCCGGCCATGCCCTCGCGGGTGCGCAGCTTGGGAAGCAGGCCCAGCCTGCCGGTGAGCAGTTTGTGGGGGTAGCACTGGTGGCCGACGTCGAACAGCAGGCGGTCATGGCCGAAGTCGAAGACGTAGTGCAGCGCGATGGTCAGCTCGACGACGCCGAGGTTGGGCGCCAGGTGCCCGCCGGTCTTGGCGACCTGGTCACAGATGGCCTGCCGGATCTCATCGGCGAGCTGAGGGAGCTGGTCGATGGACAGCCGTTTGAGGTCGGCTGGGGTCTGGATGGTGTTTAAGAGTGGGGCGTCCATAAATTGCGGGTTCCGTCACTGATACGCCCGGAGAAACCTGGGGGTTTCACATATGAGTCAAGCCGTGGGTAATTCTATCCGTTTAATTTGGGCTTGTGGGCAATCTGCGCAGGATCGGTCGGGTTCCCGGCCTTATTTCTCGCGGACCGCCAGGTAATCGCAGAGGTCACGCAGCGGGTTGGCACGCTCGTCAAACCCTTCCAGGGCGACGGTGGCCTCGGTGTGCAGGCTCTCGATCTGCTCGCGTGTGCCGTCTAATCCCAGGACGCCGGGGTAGGTGAGTTTGCCCATCTCGGCGTCTTTGCGGACGGCCTTGCCGAGGTTTTCCGGGGTGGAGGTGACGTCCAGCAGGTCGTCCACGGCCTGGAACATCAGGCCGGTCGCTTGGGCGTAAACGGTGAGGGAGGCGAGTTGTTTGGCATTGGCCCCGCCACAAATCCCGCCCATCCGGCAGGCGGCGCGGAGCAGGGCACCGGTCTTGTTCTTATGGATTTCTTCGAGACGGTCCAGCGGGTCCTGATCGGTAGGCTCAAGCGGGAGGGTGTCCTGGACCTGGCCGACAATCATGTCGTTGGTGCCGACGGAGAGCTCGCGGATGACTTCCAAGGCCGTGTCGGCGGACTTCATCCGGGTGGCGATCAGCTCGAACGCCAGGGACATCATCGCGTCGCCGGCGAGAACGGCCATGGCTTCGCCCTCTTTGACGTGCAGGGTCGGCTTGCCGCGGCGCAGGTCGTCGTCGTCCATCGCGGGCAGGTCGTCGTGGACCAGGCTGAAGGCGTGGATCATCTCGATCGCCGCAGCGGGCGCGAGGGCCTGCTCGGGCTTGCCCCCCACCGCTTCACAGCAGCGGATCACCAGCAGCGGTCGGATGAGTTTGCCGCCACTTAAAAGCGAATACTCGATCCCCCGCTTGAGGTTTTCCGGCAGCGGCCGGTGGCGCAGGAAGGCCGAAAGATAGGCCTCCACGTTGCGTGCCGGGAGGGTGATCTGCTCAAGGTCCATTTGATTCACGTCCAAGGTGGTCATCTTTCAGCCCTGTTGTGTCGAGCCGGGTATTTTAGATCAACCGGGTCGGTGCAACAACGGAACGGCCAGACAAAGCCGATTATAGGCGTAAAAACGCCGATTTAATCGTTTTCATCCCCCCACTTTCCGGCTGAAGCCGACGCCGG
>CBDUNP010000185.1:0-6244 GCA_965368605.1 uncultured bacterium
TGTCACTCGGCGATGCCGATGGCGCAGGCGAAGCGGCTGTGTCCGCAGGCGGTGGTGGTGAAGGTGCCGGGCGAGCGGATCAGGCATTTCAGCTCGGCGGTGTTTGAGATCTTTGAGCGGGTGACGCCCTTGGTTGAGCCTTTGAGTGTGGACGAGGCGTTCCTGGACGTGACCGGGTCGGCGCGGCTGCTGGGGGACGCAGAGACGATTGCCAAGCGCATCCGTGCGCAGATCAAGGGCGAGCTTGGGCTGACCGCGTCGGTGGGTGTGTCGTTTAATAAGTTCCTGGCGAAGCTGGCGTCGGACATGGATAAGCCGGACGGGTTGACGGTGATCATGCCGGGGGACGTGGGGCGTGTGCTGCCACCGTTGGCGATCGAGCGGATGTGGGGCGTCGGGCCGGCGACGGCGGAGAAGCTTAAAGAGCAGGGGGTGCGAACGTTCGGGGATTTAAGCAGGCTGTCGCGTGAGGATTTAGATCACCGCTTCGGCAAGTACGGCGAGCGGTTCTATCGTTTGTCGCGCGGCATCGACAGCCGACCTGTCACCCCGGACCACGAGGCCAAGTCGATCGGGCAGGAGCAGACGTTTTCGCAGGACGTGGATGATATCGATCATGTGCGTGCGGTGTTGCTCGGGCAGGTGCAGCAGGTCGGGCGGAGGCTGCGCAAGCACGGGATGCGGGCGCACGGGGTCGGGCTGAAGATCCGGTTTGGAGACTTCCAGACGATCTCGCGTTCGGGCACGCTCCCGGAGGCCAGCGACCTGACCGACGAGCTCTGGCGAGTCGCGCGCGACCTGTTTGATGCGTGGGCGCGACATAGCTTTTCACCGGTGCGTTTGATCGGTGTACATGTGGACCGGCTCGATGCGTCGGATGTTCAGATGGGGCTGTTCACCGATCCGCACAAAGAGAAGCAGCGCAGCCTGGATCAGGCGATGGACGCGATTCAGGATAAGTTCGGCAAGCAGAGCGTGCGGCGTGGGCCGGGCAAGCTGCGGTGAGATTTCTATTTGGGTTGTGATCGACTTGATGGTCGACCCCGCAGTGTGCTTGCGGGTAGAATCTGGGCATGACCGGACAGATCACACGGCGGACACTGCTGGTATCGGCGCTGCTCTTAGGGCAGTTGGTGTGCCTGTTGGCGGCGTTGCTGTGGTTCGGGGCCTGGCTTGAACGCGGGCTTTCCTGGGTCGTGCGCGACCGGGTGCTGTCGGCGTCGCATCAGATGGCGCTTCAGATCGTCCACATGATTGAGTTGATGGATATCGATGACGCCACGCCCGGCTCGGCGGGGTGGGAGCGGATGCAGAAGCTGGTGGAAGACACGAAGCTGCCGACCGGCGGGTACCTGTGTGTGATCAGCGGCGGGGAGGGGCGGGTGTTGTGTCACCCGGAGCTAGCGTCCCGGCCCGAGTTGAAGGACGAGACATTAGACGACATCTTGAATGGCGCACGGATGCCCGAAATCCAGGGCGCGGACCCCGGCGGGGGGGCGCAGTGGACGCGCCTGGCCGACGGGTCTTACGTGCAGAACATCAGCACGATCCCGGGGCTCGATGCGCGGATGCTGGTGCATCAGCCCGAGGAGCCGTTGCGGTTGGCGGTGCTGGCGTTTATCGAGCGGGTGCGCGCCATCGGGACGATCGTGGTGATCGCGGTGGTGGTGATCTCGGCGCTGGTGACGCTGGTGATCGTGCGACGTTATGAGAGCCGATTGACACAGATCAACCGCGGGCTGGAGGCGCAGGTCGCTCACCGAAGCGCGGCGCTGCTGCGCAGCAGGGACGCGGTTATTTTTGGTCTGGCCAAGCTCGCCGAGTCGCGTGACGGCGAGACGGGCGAACACCTGGAGCGGATTTCTAGATACACCGAGATCCTGGCGCGGCAGGTCGCGTTGACACAGACGCCCGGCGGGGATGAGCCCTGGGTGCAGACGCTGGCCTCGACCGCGGTGCTGCACGATATCGGCAAGGTCGGCGTCCCGGACGCGGTGCTGCGCAAGCCCTCGGCGCTGACCAACGAGGAACGCGAGATTATCCAGAAGCACCCGTTCATCGGTGGCGACACGCTGATGGAGATCAAGCGGCGGTGGGGCGACGACCCGTTCCTCACGACCGCCAGCCAGGTCTGCTTTGGGCATCACGAACGCTGGGACGGGACGGGGTATCCCTTCGGGCTCAGCGGCGAGAGCATCCCGATGGCGGCGCGGATCGTTTCATTGGCCGACGTGTACGACGCCTTGACCAGCGAGCGGGCGTACAAGGACGCGATGCCGCACGAACAGGCCTGCCGGATGATCACCGAGGCGTCGGGCTCGCAGTTCGACCCGGCGGTGGTCCAGGCGTTCGTGGAGGTGCAGACCCAGTTCAAGGACATCGCCCAGCAGATCCGGGTCGATGCGGCGGATCGGCCGACCCCGGGCATGCCCACTGGTTGAGCCTGAGGGCGGTTGGGTGGTCAAAGAAGCCTTGAAATGCCCTAAATCCCTTGTAAATACGCAATTATGTGGTAAATTAGGTTGGGGCGATCTTACATCCCAGGCGATTAATCAACCTTCTTAGGAGGGGTTATGTCAGATTACATGTTGTGTATGCCCAGGCAGATTCTCGGGACTCTTGCGCCGGTTTTCTGTTTAGCGACCATGGTGACGGCCTCGCCTGCGCTTGCTGCCTTGCCTGCGACGCAATTAGAAGGCCTGGCAGGCGGCATCTCGATCAACAACATCCAGATCAACACCCTCGTCGCCCCGGTGACGACGGTTCCGATCGGCGGGTATCAGCCACTGGTCGCGGTCAGCATGACCAACGAAGACACGACCGACGACCTGGACTTTTTTGGCTACAGCACGGTCAGCTATCTGAACAACGATTTCGGCGGTCTGGGCGGCACGTCGTCCAGCGCCCACGCGCTTTCGTCTAATGGAACCCCGCATTATCAGGTCGCGCTGTACGACACCGGCGCGCAGGTGCATCTGCTCACGGCCAACGCGATCAGCAACTTCGACTTCGCCGGGAACAACCTGCTGGGGACCACGCAGTTCGCAGTCGGCGGGGTCGGCGGGTCCGAGTTGGTCACGATCCACGACCCGACGGGTATCTACGTCACCGGGTTCGACAATGCCACCGGGGGCGCGAGCCTGTCATTGAACACCAACACCCTCGTCGGGCAGTACAACGTCACCGTCGTCGGTGCGGAAGACCCCAACTCGATCCTGCCGGACGTGGTGGGTTTGCCTTTGGCGAGCCAGTTCACCACGGTCATCCGGACCGATCAGCGCAAGGAGATCGTAGTCGGCGCGGATACTTTCGAGTCGCCAAACATCGAGCTGCTGCCCTTCGGTGACCTGAGTATCCCCAACTACACACTGCAGGCCCCGCTGTCGCTGCTGCCCGGTGCCGCGTTTGCCAGCCCACCGGCGTTCTTCCCCGGGTTTGAGAACCTGGAAGACTTTCACGACAACCCGTCGATTCCCAGCAACACGCCGGGCGCGATGTTCCTGACCGGCGACATCTCCTCCGACGGCACGGACCTCAATAACCTGGATATGTTCCTGGATACCGGGGCGCAGGTGACCGTCGTTTCCGAACTGACCGCGGCGAACCTCGGGTTTGACGTGGTCCTGGATGAGCCCGAGTTTACCGTCGAGGTCCAGGGGGCCGGCGGCACGCTGGTCGACGTCCCGGGGTTCTTTGTCGATTCGTTCAGCCTCGACACCGTCGGTGGCGACTTCACGCTGACTAACGTCCCGGTCCTCGTGCTCGACGTGCTCGATCCCCGTGATGGGGTCAACCCCGTGCCCGCGATTGTCGGGACGAATCTCTTCGGTGATCGCAATATCGTCATCAGCCCCGAGCCCGGCAACGCGTTCCTTTCGATCAGCGATATCGTCACCGTAGTCGGCGACCTGAACTCCGACGGCTTCGTCGGGATCGACGACTTGAACATCGTCCTGTCCCACTGGAACCAGGAGGTCACCGAGGGGTATCTCTTCTCGGGTGACCCCACCGGCGACGGGTATGTCGGCATCGACGACCTGAACGTCGTGCTGAGCAATTGGAACAACGGCACACCGCCGCCGCCGGGTGCATTGGCTGCGATCCCCGAGCCCGCGTCCGTGTTGCTGCTCGCTTCGGGGATGGTTCTGCTTGGCCGCCGTCGGGCCTGAGGCGTCCTGTTTTCCGCTTGAATCCTTTAATGAATCGGTGCCTGCTCGGACAGGTCGATACGCTGTCATGCGTGTAGAATGCGTGCGGATCATCTGCATTAAGCATCAGGAGATTTCGCATGTCCCGTGTTCCCGTCGGCGTGGCCTGGTTGTTTGTTCTGTGTTTTTTATGGACGCCTGCCCGACCGGCGCAGGCGGAGGCCGGGACCTGGCCGGGGTTTGCGGCGAGCCCGCATTTTGGGGAGCAGGGCCGGGAGATGGCCTTTGATTCCGGGGTGCGTCTGTGGATCATCGCGCCGGGGGTGGACCAGATCGACCCGGACAAACCTACGCTCGTCGTGTTCTTTGCAACGCCCAATGGGAACACGGTCGAGCAGACGCTGGGCTGCCGGATGTCCGAGGGGATGGACTGGCACTTTGATATCCAGCACATCGCGGCGCAGCACCGCAAGCTGCAATCGGTCAACACCCGGGAGAACCTGGTGCTTGTGTGTTTGCAGGCGGATATCCGCAGCTGGCCGGCCTGGCGCAAGAAGCACGAGGATAACGCGTCGCTGATCCGCAAGATCGTGTCAGACACCTTGTCAGCGATCCCGCTGAAAGACCCGACGGTCACTTTCGCGTCACACTCCGGCGGGGGCAGCTTCATGTTCGGGTTCATCAACGGCTCCGATGACATCCCGCAGTGGGTGGACCGCCTGATCTTCCTCGACGCGAACTACGGGTACGACGACGAAGACCGCCACGGCGATAAGCTGATCGCCTGGCTGGCTGGCGATGAATCAAGGCGGCTGGTCGTGCTCGCCTACGACGACCGCGAGATCACCTACAAAGGCAAGAAGATCGTCAGCGATACCGGCGGGACCTACCGCGCGACGCACCGGATGCTCGATCGGTTCAGGCGGGCAGGCGAGGTCGTCGAGGGTGAGACGGCGGGGTTCAACACCTTTACAGCATTGAACGGCCGGGCGCATCTGCTGATCCACCCGAACCCCGAGAACATCATCCTGCACACGCGCATGGTCGGTGAGATGAACGGCCACCTGTACGGCATGGCGATCGACACGCTCGAGCAGGATAAGTGGGGCACGCTCGGCAAGCCGCGTGCGTACATGGACTGGGTCCAGCCGCTGCCGGAGGGGTTTAAGCCGAAGGCCGGTGCACCGGATGCAGATGATTCACCGGTAAGCGTGTCAGGCGAGATACCGCCTCGGCCCGCGGATGCTTTGGGCGGGCGTGAGTTCATGCTGAGCATCAAGGACCTGGCTTCCGCCGAGCGCGACGCGGCGATCCGGGAGGAGTTGTTGCGGGGGAACGTGCCGGCGTTTCTTAGGACGTTTGTTTCGGTGCACACCCGGGCGAAGATCGGGGACGACTCGGAGCTGTCGGTGATGTTCGAGGTGATGCCGGACTACCTGGCGGTCGGGAGCAACGAGGATTTTGTGCGCGTGCCGGTCACGCCGATGACGGCCCAAGCGGCCGCCGATGCGTTTGGCTGCACGCTGCCGACGCGGATGATGGTCGATGACATCTACACCCAGGCCCCGGTCAAGCTCGCGCCGCTGCCGCTGACCGAGGAACGCACGTCGACGACGAGTTTCCTGCAGCACCACGGCCTGATCGAGTGGCAGCGTCAGCAGGCCGGGGCCAAGCTCGGCGAACTGACTGCGGGGATCAAGAAGGACATCGTCATCACTAACAAGCTGAAAGAAAAGCTCCACCGCGTCGCGATCTACGGCTGGCACAAGACCGACGGCAACCCGATCCAGCCGGTCTACGCCGGGCACATTGATACTTATGTTGACTACAGCCACGGGGCGAGGCTGGTACGCAAATCGGTGAAGGTCGGAGATGAAACCAAAACCATCGCCGACATCTTGGCCGATCCCGATACCGCGTCGCTTTTTAGTGATGAAGGCGTAATCGCCGAACCGCACTATTGATCGTTGTGTTTATTTGTCCCAGTTCGCGGCGACTTCTTCCGCTCCACGCATCGCACGTAGCACGTTGCCGCCCATGATCTTGCGGATGGCGTCGGCGTCGTAGCCGCGGTCCAGCAGGGCCTGGGTGATGAA
>CBDUNP010000186.1:0-6140 GCA_965368605.1 uncultured bacterium
TTGCCGCCGGTGGCGTCGTCGAGTTCGGCGGCGCGTTTTTCTTCCTCGATCAGTTCGAGCCGACCCTTGAGGATGCTCATCGCCTGCTTGCGGTTCTGCTCCTGAGATTTGTGGGTCGAGCTGACGATCTGGATGCCGGTGGGCTTGTGGGTGATGCGGATGGCGGTGGCGACTTTGTTGACGTTCTGCCCGCCGGGGCCGGACGACCGGGCGAAGTACATGACGTCGAGTTCTTTCTCGTCGATCTCGAGCCCGCCGGTGTCGGGGAACTCGGGGACGACGTCCACGGCGGCGAAGCTGGTCTGGCGTTTGCCCTGCGCATTAAACGGCGACACCCGCGCCAAGCGGTGGGTCCCGCGCTCGCACGAGAGATACCCGTACGCCATCGGCCCCTTGATATACAGCGTCACGTCCTTGAGCCCGGCCTCTTCGCCGAAAGTCTTGTTCACCTCCGACACGTCCCAGCCGTTGCGCTCGCAGTAATACAGGAACATCCGCAGCAGCATCTCGGTCCAGTCCTGGGCCTCGGTGCCGCCCTCGCGGGAATAGATCGTCAGGTAACAGTTGCGTGAGTCGTACCTGCCCGAGAGCAGCGAGAGGGTTTCGAGTCGGCCCATCTCGTCTTCAAGCGACCGGATCTCCGAGAGGACCTCGGCCTTGGTCTCGTCGTCGTCGGCCTCCTGAGCCATCTCAAAGAGCAACGCCACGTCCTCAACGCGGCCGGTCGCCGCGGCAAGCGGGTCAACCACCGCCTTGGCGGCCTTCAGCTCCGTGACGATCTCGTTGGCCGTGTCCTGATTGTCCCAGAACCCCGGCTCACCCATCTTGGCCTCGAGTTCGGCGAGGCGGGCCTTCTTTTGATCGTAGTTAAAGAGAGTCGCAGATGCTTACCACCCGCGCCTCAAGTTCCTTCAATAAAGAAGGAACGCTTTCGATTGGCTGTGAATTCTCACTCATGGCAGGGAGTATACCGGGGAAGCGGGCTGCCGCCTACTCGCCCAGCACGTACGCGAAGATCAACGGCGTCACGATCGTCGCGTCGGACTCGATCATGTACTTGGGCGTCGATGGATCGAGCTTGCCCCAGGTGATCTTCTCGTTCGGGACCGCGCCGGAGTACCCGCCGTAGCTCGTGCAGGCGTCGGAGGTCTGGCAGAAGTAGCCCCAGAACCGCGTGTCTTCCCGCTTCATGTCCTGGATCAGCATGGGCACCGTGCAGATCGCGAAGTCACCCGCGATCCCCCCACCAACCTGGAAGAACCCGACGCTCGGCGAGCCGTCCTCTTCCCCAGCCATGTTCTTAAGATACCAGTCCGCCAGGGCCTGCATCTGCTCGGTGCCGCTCTTGACACACTGGTGGTCAGGAAGAACGCCCTTCATCACCCTCGCCGCGAAGATGTTCCCGGTGGTCGAGTCTTCCCAACCCGGGCAGAAGACGGGGATATCCATCTCGGCCGCGGCGATCATCCACGAATCTTCGACCGGGTACTGATAGTGCTCGTCCAGCTCCCCGCTTCGGATGATGTCGAACAGGTGCTCGTAGGGGAACATCCGCTGCCCCGCCTGCGAGGCCGCCTTCCACCGCTGGACCAACCGCCCTTCCAGGTGGCGCATCACGGTCTCGGGGATGCAGGTATCGGTCACGCGGTTCATGCCCCGGTCGTACAACACCTGCTCATCGTCCGCCGACAGCGCGCGCCAGTCCGGGCAGTGTTCGTATTCTTTGCCCGCGAGCATGGCGAAGAGGTCTTCTTCAAGGTTCGCACCCGTGCAGGAGATCGCGTGGACCTTGCCCTGGCGGATCATGCGCGCAAGCGTCTTGCCCAGGCGGGCGGTACTCATCGCGCCGGCCAGCGAAACCAGCATCCGGCCACCGGCGTTGACGTGCGCCTCGAAACCCTTCGCCGCGGCGACGACCTCTCGGCTGTTAAAGTGCAAAAAGTTGTCGTCCAGGAATCGACGGACCGCACCCGTGGGTGTGCCGGACTCATCAGGACTTTTGGTTTGGGAGGATGCCGGGGATTTGGCTGGGATAACCGGGGACAGATCGGCAGCAGCGTTCTCGGATTCGGCCGAAGTCGTGCTACGCCCGGGGGTGGGGGCTGTGGCGGGGGTTGAACGTATGGTCATGTCATGAAACCTCCTGGGCTGAGGATGCGGGATTCTGGACCCGGCATCATAGCACAGAACGGCTGAATTGACAGGACAATAAGCTAAAAAACCCGGGCCAGTGAAGCGCCCAGCTTTACAGCCCCAGCACGTCTTTCATCGTGTACCGCCCCGCCGGCTTGCCGTGCAACCACTTCGCGGCACGCAGAGCCCCCTTCGCAAATGTGTCGCGCGTGCTGGCGCGGTGCGTGAGCTGGACCTCTTCGCCCAGCGTCGCGAAGCTGACGGTGTGTCGGCCGACCTCGTCCCCGAGGCGTAGCGCGTGTGCACCGATCTCGCCGGGGACGCGCGGATCGTTGCCGCTTCGCCCGTGCTTGACGTCTTTGTCGATGTCTTTGCCCGTCGCGTCGCAGATGGATTGGATCAGCCCCATCGCCGTGCCGGAAGGCGCATCCTGCTTGAAGCGGTGGTGCGCCTCGACGACCTCGATGTCGTAGTCATCGCCGAGCTGCTTGGCGACCTGCCCCGCCAGGGCGAAAAGCAGGTTGACCCCCAGGCTCATGTTCGGGGCCTGCAATATCGCGATGGTTTTTGATGCTTCATTAATAGCTTGCTGATCCGCATCGGTCAGCCCGGTCGTGCCCGTCACCAGCGGGATACCATGCTCGACGCACAGCTTCACCACCGCCACGACGGCCGGCTGGATGCTGAAGTCGATCAGCACGTCAGGCTTCGCGGCGTCGGCAAGAAGCGTGTCACTGACAGCCACCCCCACCTCATCACCACCCGCCACACGCCCGGCGTCCTGCCCGAGCAGCGCACTACCCGCGTGGTCCAACGCCGCGACCACCTTGAGCCCCGCATCCTCCCCAGCCAGAGCCACCAGCCGCCTGCCCATCCGCCCGGTCGCACCGTTGATCGCTACCTGAATCATGCCTGTCACCTGTATGTATACCCCGGGTGGGATCGCCCCCCGAACCGCAGCCACCGCACGCACGGGGCTCAGGATGCAAGTCTACCGCAAACTTATGCTTAAGCCCCCCCGCACACAACCCCCACCCGCAGATATCCCCCGCCTAAAGATGGCCAGAACGGGCGACTTCCCCTACAATTCGGTGTCCGAGTGGGCATAACCTGCCCGACACTTTCAACCCCCACGAGAGCACGGCATTGAGTTTCTTAGATAGATTCAAGGGCAAAGGTAAGGGTGGTTCCGGCGGCTCCGGTGGGGACGGGGGTGGCGTTGCTGCTGGCGGCTCCGACGACGGCTTCAAGCGCAACCCACGCAAGGCCCGCCGGTTTTTCGAGCACGGCGAAACCACCGCCAACGCCAGCAACTACGACTACTCCATCGAGATGTACATCAGCGGCCTCCGCCACGACCCGGACAACATGGCCGAGCACGAGGCCCTGCACGACGTCGCCAAGCGCCGCAAGGTCTCCGGCGGTAAGCCCGCGGGCATGGGCGACAAACTCAAGAAACTCGGATCGTCCGAGATCGACAAGATGCTCCACGCCGAGAAGCTCTGGGCGATGAACCCGCTGGACGAAAACCTCGCGGGCGATTTTTTCAAGGCCGCTGTTGAAGCCTACGAAGTCGAAGACGAGGAGCTTAACCTCGGCGATGTCGCGTTCTGGATCGGTGAGATCTGGCTGCCTATGATCAGCCCGCAGAAGAAATCCAACGCCAAGAAGTTCATACAGGCCAAAGACCTGTTCGCGAAGCTGGACCGTTATGACAAGGCCGTTGAGGCTTGCCGCAAAGCCGCCGCGATGAACCCCAACGACAGCCGTCTGCTCTCGGAACTCAAAGACCTCCAGGCCGAGCAGATGATGTCGGAGAAGAAGTTTGGCACCGGCGAGGGCGGCGATTTCCGCGCCAACATCAAAGACGCCGACAAGCAGGCCGAACTCCAGCAGGAAGACCAGATCCGAAAGTCCGGGTCCGACGCCGACGCGATCATCGCACGCAGGCGCACCGAATACGAAGAAGATCCCCAGGACGCCGCCAAGCTCCAGAAGCTCGTCGACGCCCTGGTCCAGCGTGAGTCCGCCGAGAGCGAGAAAGAAGCCATCGAGCTACTCAGAAAATCCTGGGAAGAGACCGGGCAGTACCGCCAGCGCGTCCGCATGGGCGACATCCAGATGAAGCAGTTCAACCGCGTGCTGCGCCAGATCAAGGCTCGCATCGACAAAGACCCCAACGATCAGGACATGGTCAAGAAGTTCGAGGCCGGCAAAGCCAAGCAACTCGCCTTTGAGCTCCAGGAGTTCACCGACCGCTGCAAGAACTACCCCACCGACATGGGCCTGCGTTACGAATTGGGCCGTCGGCTGTACGCGGCCGGCAAGTACGACGACGCGATCGGCGCGTTCCAGCAGGCCAAGGCCGACCCCAAGCGTCGCGCCGTCTCACACGAGTTCCTCGGCCGTTGCTACATCCACAAAGATTATCTCGATGAGGCCGTCGATACGCTGGCCACCGGCATCGAGTCGCACAAGATCCCCGACGACCGCCTGGCCAAGGACCTGCGTTACCTGAAGATGGAAGCGCATATCAAACTGGCAAGCAAGAATCAGGATATGGATCACGCCAAAGAGGCACAGCAGATCGCGTCCACGATCTTCCAGGCCGACATCAACTTCCGGGATATCCGTGAACGGATGGACGAGGTCAAGAAGCTGATCGACGAGCTGAAAAGCAACGCAGGCTGACTTCCACCCGCCCGCAACCCAGGCCGGTCATCATCGGGACGCCACGCCATGCAAGCCACCGCCATCATCCCCGCCCGCTTCGGGTCCACCCGTTTCCCCGGCAAGCCCCTGGCGGACAAGACCGGCAAACCCCTGATCCAGCACGTCGTCGAGCAGGTCCGCAAAGCTCAACACATCAGCCGGATCGTGGTCGCCACCGACGATGAACGCATCCACCGGGCCGTGCTTGCCTTCGACGGCGAGTCCGTCATGACCCGTGATGACCACCCCAACGGGACCAGCCGACTCGCCGAGGCGGTCGAACAACTCGGCGAACTCCCGTCCGAAATCATCGTCAACGTCCAGGGCGACGAACCCGAGATCGAGCCCCACGTCATCGACCAGCTCGTTCTGGGCCTTGCTGAGGACCCCGACGCGCCCATGGCCACCCTCGCCAGCCCCTTCGCCGACGACGAAGACCCCCAGAACCCCAACATCGTCAAACTCATCGTCGATCAGAACGGCCACGCACTCTACTTCTCGCGCAGCCTCATCCCCTACCACCGCGACGCCGAGATCATGGCCACACGCGTCGAGGCCCGCGCCTTCCTCAAACACCCAGGCCTCTACGCCTACCGACGCGACTTCCTTATGAAGTACGTCACCCTCCCCCCTACCCCCCTGGAAGAAGCCGAAAAGCTCGAACAGCTCCGCGCCCTCGAGCACGGCTACAAGATCGCGATCATCCAGACCCACGTCCGACACCACGGCATCGACACCCCCGAACAATACGACGCCTTCGTACAACGCCAACAATCAAGCCCCTGATTCCACCGCATAGCCGAACCATCCTGGTTCGCCGCCTCTACGTTCCCACCACAACAGACATTACTCAAATCAAACCAACCCGACGTGTAGCACACGGGCTTGCCGTTTAGTGTTTCCGCATAAAACAAACATCCGAACCCACCCATGCCCACCACCCCATACACCCTCGAACACACTACACCTTCGCCGGAGGAATACGTCCACCTCCGCAAGCTTGCTGGCCACACCCCGATGAGCCTGGAAGCCGCACGCATCGGCCTGCCCAACTCAGTCGCCGCCGTCACCGTGCGCATCGATGGCACGCTGACAGGCATGGGCCGTGTGATCGGCGATGGCGGGATGTTTTTCCAGGTCGTCGACATCGCCGTGCATCCCGACCACCAACGCCGCGGCTTGGGCCGAAAGATCATGGCCGCCCTGATGCAACGCCTAAAAACCATCGCACCCACCGGCGCATACGTCAGCCTCATCGCAGACGACGGCGCGGAACGTCTCTACCAGGAGTTCGG
>CBDUNP010000187.1:0-6118 GCA_965368605.1 uncultured bacterium
GATGACGATGACGACGGGGAAGACGACGACAGCGAACAAGACAGCAACTGATTGCGGTCAGTCTGTCGGTCGACAAAGTTAATTCGGGCCCCGGCTGACCAGGTGTTGGCCGGGGTTTTTTATGTGGGGTGTTTCGTGGCCCATCCCGCCTTGGGCTCAGTGCCCGCGCGGAGTCGGCTCAGGTTGCCACGGTGGCGCACGGCGATCAGGATGGCGAGCACGGCACAGACGCCGGCGTACACCGCGATCTCGCCGGGCTCGCGCTTCCAGCACAGGCCGCTGATGACCGCCAGGATCGGCAGCACACCTGAGGCGACGACGCTGGCGAGGCTGACGTAGCCTTTGAGTTTGACCATCGCGACCCAGATCAGCCCGGCAGCGACGCCCGGCAGCGTCAGCACGGGCCAGAAACCAAGCAGCACGCCCAGCCCGGTGGCGACGCCCTTGCCGCCCTTGAACTTCAGCCAGATCGGGAAGACGTGCCCGAACACCGCCGCCGCCGCGACCGCCATCCAGGCCAGTGCGTTCAGTGTCCCGTTGCCCGGGGTCGTTGTAGTGATCCCCGCCAGCCCGGCCCATATCCCATACCCAAGCGTCGGGCCGAGGCCTTTGAATACGTCCAGCACGAAACACAGCAGGCCCCAGCTCTTGCCCAAGACGCGCCCGGCGTTGGTCGCGCCGACGTTGCCGCTGCCCGATTGGCGGATATCGACCCCTTTTGCCAGCCCGATCAGCAGGCCGAACGGGACCGAGCCCAGCAGGTACGACCCCGCCAGCCAGATTGCCCACCCCATCGTGTTCATCGCGTGTCTCCTGCGGCTATTGGACCCATCCGCCACATCAGATTAACAGAGTTGGCCCGGCCTGACCCCCGGCCGGCCCTTTCCCCGCCTTCATTTACATCCGCGGGGCCCGGGCCTATCATATTAGGTATGAAACTGATGACACGACTGACCGCCGTCCTGATGTTCCTGATGTCCGCCGCCCCGGTCCTGGCGCAGAACGCCAGCAAGGCCCCGGCCCCCAAGGGCGCGATGTCCCAGCCCTGGTTCTACATCGTGGTGGCGTTCTTTCTGATGACCCTGGTCGACGTGGGCAGCTTCCTGAGCCCCAAGCGCAACCACCAGGACTGACCCGCGAGTCGAACTTGAGTTCGGCCCGGTGAACCCGTGTCGAGATGCAAACAAGGAGTTAGCACATGAATAAACGCTCACTGGCGGGACTGATCCTGATTAACACGGTGCTGCTGGCGTCGCTGGTCGTGGCTGTCTTCAGCCCCCAGCCGGCTTCGGCTCAGTTCGGCGGCGGTGGGGGGGAATACCTCATGATCGCCGGCGACGTCACCGGGCGTGATGCCCAGGCCGCGATCTATGTCATCGACATGCGCTCCGGCCGTATCGCCGCGATCATGTTCAACGGATCCAACAACAGCCTCGAGTTCATCGCAGGACGCAACGTCTCGGAAGACACCAACCGCCCCGCGAACCAACGCTGACCCCGGCGGGCCGCATCACCCGGCCCCCGCATTGCGTTTGTAACAACGAAACTTTTTACCGATCACGATCGGGAGACTTTTAAGATGACCCGTATTGAAACCGCCTGCTACGGCCTGCTCGCCTCGGCCTTTGTCCTCACCGGGATGCTGCTGATCCAGCTCTCGTCGGTGTCCAACACCGCCGAGGCCGCCATGGTGATCTCGCGAAACAACTTCACGCTCCTGACCGCCAAGACGCGGTCCAACGAGGAGTCGCTGTTTGTCATCAACAACGCCACCGACCGGCTGCTGATCTACACGCTGGACCTTGGGCGTAAGCGTATCGAGCTGTCCGGCACGGCAGACCTGGCCGAGGTCTTCCAGCGTGGCGGCGGGGACGACGACGACGGCGGGCGTCGCAGGCGCTAATCGCATTGATTTTCACAGGCCGGCAGGCCCAAACACCGCCGGCCATTTCTCACGCGCATCAGGGATGATCGCCGTATGATCCAGACGAATACCCAGCCGCTGTCCGACCGCATCGCCGATATTGCGCAGCGGGTCCTGGCCGGCGAACCGATCACCCGTGAAGATGCTTCTGCCCTGACCCTGGCGTCGGGCGATGAGCTCTACGACCTTTTCTACTGGGCCAACAAGATCCGCATCCGCTTCGTCGGCAAGCAGGTCAAGTTCTGCTCGATCGTCACCGGCAAGGTCGGGGCGTGCAGCGAAGACTGCGGCTACTGCTCCCAGTCCAAGCACCACACGACCCACGTCAGCCCCGAGAAGATGAGCGTCGAGCAGATGTCCGCCGCGGCAGACGAGGCGCTCAAGAACGGCGCGTCCAGCTTCGGGATCGTCAACTCCGGCCGCGGCCCGACCGACCGCGAGCTGGACTGGATGGAACCCTTCTTCAAGAAGACCGCCGAGCAGGGGCAGGTCCGCCCGTGCGCGACGCTCGGCGAACTCACCGAAGACCAGGCCAAACGTCTCAAGGGCATGGGCGTCCAGCGTATCAACCACAACCTCGAAACCAGTGAGCGTTTCTTCTCTAACGTTGTCAGCACACATAGCTACGCCGACCGCAAGCGCACGATCCAGACCGCCAAGGCGGCGGGCCTGTCGATCTGCTCCGGCGGGATCTTCGGGATGGGCGAGGTCTGGCAGGACCGGTTGGACGTGGCCTTCGAGCTGCGTGAGTTGGGCGCGGACGTGGTCCCGATCAACTTCCTCAACGCGATCCAGGGCACGCCGATGTACGAGAAGACCACGCCGTTGGAGCCGCTCGAGGCGTTGCAGATCATCGCGGTGTTCCGTTTTATCCTGCCGGATCGTGAATTGAAGATCGCCGGCGGTCGGGAGAAGATCCTGCGTGACATGCAGAGCTGGATATTCTTTGCCGGCGGCTCCAGCTTCCTGATCGGCAACTACCTGACCACCTTCGGCCGATCGCCCAAGGACGACCACCAGATGCTCAAAGACCTTGGGCTGAACTACACGACGTTCGACGAGGTCGAGCACACCGCCGAGCCGACCACCGCGACGGCCCACGGCCCGGGCCACCCCATCGCCGACGCCCCCAACTCCACCATGACCCGCCGCCGCGACGCGCTGGTGACGCTGCCGGTGATGCAGGGGGAGTGATAGGCCTATCTTAAACCGTCCGACGCTTATTCCAGTTTAATCATCATCCACACCCGCCTTGACCGTCGTGATGACCATGTAGTGGTCGGAGTAGCGTTCGTGGAAGCCGTTGGGTTGGAGTCTTCGGCGGGCTAAGTAAGGCTTGTCGAAGACCTGGAAGAACTTTTTGGCGAACTCGGGTTGGCCGTCGGGGATGAAGACGCGGTCCAGCGGGGCGTTGCCGACGTGGGTGGAGAGGTCCCGGCGGTTCAGGTCGATGAAGCCGGCGGCGGCGTAGTTTTTGATGGCCTGCTCGTCGCCGCGGTGGCAGTTCGAGTCGCCGATGATCAGGACGTCCGGGTCGCCTGGGTTGTCGGCGAGGGCCTGGACTAACTCGGCGGACTCCATGGCCCGCTGGTTGGCGGAAGACTCGTCGTCGTAGGCCTTCATATGGATCGGGATGATGACCAGGTCGGTCATGCCTTCGCCGGTGGAGAAGGCGGTGGCGTAGGGTGGGCGGTACCAGTATTGGCGCTTTGATTTGTCGTATTCGATCGCCTGCCAGGACTCACCCAGCACGGTGAGTTTGTTGGCGTCCCAGGCGATCCCGGTGAGTTGGTTGGTGGCCCGGGTCGTGCCGTTGTTAGGGAACAGGCGGAACTGCCAGTCGCTTCGGGTCTTCTTTGAGAGGATCGCCAGGGCTTCGCGTAGGACCGAGTTGTCCAGCGGGCCGTCGACCTCGGGGTCGTATTCAAACGGGTTGGCGAGGTTGGTCGGGCAGATTTCTTCGAGCGCGAGCACCTCGACGCGCGCGGCACCGATGTAGTCGGCGATGTCTTCGGCGGTCTGTGTCTTCCCCTGCGCGTCGCCGTAGCGTTTGTCCGGCTGGGTAAGCCATTCGATGTTCCACGCCCCTATGCGGACGCTGCGAGGGGTGATCGTGGGGGGCGGGGCGGTGTCGGCGGCTTGTGTGGTTGGGTGATCCTGCGGCTGGGTTTGTTCCGGGGCGGTGTCGATTTCCGCGAAGGCGTAGCCGAGCGAGGTCAGGAAGATGCAGGATGCACACAGCAACGCGTGTCTTTTAAACATGACGGCCCCTTTGGATTGATGAATCGTAGAACCCCCTGAGGATACCAACTCGTGGGGTTTTTTGAAGGGTTTTTGGTGGATTCAGGAAGACATCGCTTCCAGCTCCTCCCAGCGGGCGTAGAGCTGGTCGACCTTCTTCTGCGCGTCCCCGAGCTTGTGACAGACCTCTTCGTGCTTTGCGCGGTCGGCGATGATGTCGGGGTCGGACGCCAGTTCCTGCAACTCCGCGTGCTCGGCCTCGGCCTTGTGGATGTTGTCTTCCATCTGGTCGAGTTCTCGTTGGAGCTTGTAGGTCAGCTTCTTTGAGCTGTTCGTGCTGGATGATCCGGAGGCGGCGGGCTTGTCTTGTTTTGGAGTTTTTTCTTTCGCGGACGTGGTGGCGGAAGGGGTGCGGGTCTGATCGTCCTGCCATTGGATGTAGGAGACGTAGGGCTTGGCCTTGCCGCTGCCGTCCAGCGCGATGAGTTCGGTGGAGAGCCGATCGAGCATGAACCGGTCGTGGGTGACCAGCACGATCGCCCCCGGGAACTCGGTGAGGGCTTGTTCCAGGACTTCCAGCGACGGGATATCCAGGTCGTTGGTCGGCTCGTCGAGGATGAGGACGTCGGCGGGCTTGAGCATCAGGTTGGCGATGAGGATGCGTGCCTGCTCGCCGCCGGAGAGGTCGCCGACGGAGACGTTGAACTTGGAGGCCTCGAAGAGGAACTTGCGTGCCCAGCCGGCGACGTGGACGGGCTTGCCCTGATACTCGACGGTGTCGCCGACCGGGCAGAGCGCTTCGCGCAGGCTCATGGTGGGGTTCAGGTCGTCGCGGTGTTGGGTGAAGTTGACGATGCGCAGTCCGGGCGCGGGTTTGACGGTGCCGGTGTCGGGGGAGAGGTCGCCGGTGAGCAGGCGGAGGAGGGTGGTCTTGCCCGAGCCGTTGGGGCCGAGCAGGCCCAGACGCATCCCCGGGGAGAGCTTGATGTCGATGCTATCGAAGAGTTTCTTATCGCCCATCGTCTTGCCGACGTGATGCGCGGTGAGCAGCTTGTTGGTTTTGCGTTCGGTGGCCTGGAACTCGATGGCGGTGGTTTGTTTCGGCGCATTGTTACGGGCGGTGGTGGCTTTGAGCTCGGCGCGTCGTTGCTCGGCGGCCGCGACCTGCGTCTTGTTGCGCGTCTGTCGGCCCTGGATGCCCTGCTTCAGCCAGGCGGTGTCGCGGCGGACCTTGCCGGCGATGGCGGATTGCTGGGCGGCCTGGGCGTCGAGGAACTCGTCTTTTCGGCGGACGAACTCGGTGTAGTTGCCTTTGACCTCGAACAGCCCGTCGGGGTAGGCGCGGGAGAGTTCGATGATCCGGTCGGCCATGCGGTCCAGGAAGACCCGGTCGTGGGTGATGAAGACGACCGCCATCGGGGCCTTGCGGACAAAACTTTCCAGCCAGAGGACGCCTTCAAGGTCCAGGTGGTTGGTTGGTTCGTCCAGCATCAGGATGTCCGGCTCGTGGGCCAACGCGCAGGCAATGGAGAGGCGCTTCTTCCACCCACCTGACAAAGTCGACACCGGCCGATCCGGCTCGGTGAACCCCAGGCTGCTTAGCGAGATCGACGCCCGTGTCTCGTTATTCAGGGCGACGCCCGGCTTGTCGTCACCGAGCGCGGCGAGCACCGCCGACTTCGGCGTCGCCCCGGCTTCGAAGGCGTCGTCCTGAGTCACATAGGCGACCTCAAGCTGCTTCCGCCGGGTGATCTCCCCCTCGTCCGGGTCGATCAAGCCTGCCAGGATTTTCAGGAGTGTGGACTTGCCCGACCCGTTCGGTCCGATCAGGCCGAGCCGATCGCCGTCGGACAGGCTAAGTGACACGCCGGTGAAGAGGGTGTGCGTCGCGTAGGTCTTGCTGAGGTCACGGGCTGTCAGGAGGGTCGCCATAGGGCGGGAATGTAGCAGAAA
>CBDUNP010000188.1:0-6110 GCA_965368605.1 uncultured bacterium
GTTTTGTAGCTGCTGGGCGTGGGTGTTCAATTCATAGAACGTCGGGGGCTCGTAGGTCCAGCCGGACTTTAGGCGGGCGTCTTCCTGTTTGAGCTTGTGTAAGAGGTAACGCCCGGCGATCGGTGCGATCAGGCGGGACTTGAGGCCGCAGGTTTTGTAAAGATCGCGCAGGACGGCGGAGATACGGCTGTGTAGCTCCGGCTTGTCCTTGAACCAGCGTCGTGCGGCCCAGAGGCCTCCGGCATACGCGGTGGCGAGGTCTTTGGCTTCCTGCTCGAAGCGTCTGCGGATGCGCGGGTCGGGGTGTTTGCGGTAGCGTTTGTAGCCGGCGAGGGTGGTGCGGGCGACGCGCTGGATGCTTGGGCCATTGACTTCAAAGTCTCGATGGAAAGCCCGCAGCAGCATCTCTGACTCGATGCCGTTTTTGAGGTTGGGGTGGTTGAAGTTGAACTTGAGTTGGCCGTGGGTGTCGCAAGCCTCTTTGGATTCGGGGTCGGTCAGTGCGCCGGCGTTACGCATCTGCTCCCAGAGCGCGGTCCCGGGGATCGGGGTGTAGAGCATGAACTGGTGGAACTCGGTGTCATGGCTGACGGCGTAGTCGATGGCTGCGTCGATGTTGTCAGGGGTGTGTTCTTCCATGCCGATGATGGTGGACCCCAGGACGCGGACGCCGTGGGACTGGAGGGTTTTCACGAGATCGAGGGTGTCGGTGCCGCTGAGCTTGGCGTACTTGCTGGCCTTGCCCTCCAGGCCCATCCAGACCCAGGAGATCCCCAGGCCGACGAGTTGCTCGATCGTGTAAGACTTCAAGACATTGGCCGAGCTGAAGACGTATAGCGCCCAGGACTTTTGGTGTTGCTCCATCAGCTCAAGCAAACGCAGGGCACGCTTGCGGTGGAGCAGGAAGTTTTCGTCCATGACGAAGAAGGAGTTGATCTGGAGGTTGCGTTCCAACTCGAGCATGACGTCGAAGAGCTCGTCGCCGGTTTCGTAGAAGTTGATGAAGCGTCCCTTGCCGCCGAACATCGCGCTGGTGGAGCAGAAGTTGCACCCGATGGGGCAGCCGACGGAGGGGATGAGTGTGGCGGCGACGTCGCCGGGCTTGTCGCGGAGGGTGACGCCCATGGTGCGTGCGCCGATGCCGGACTTGATCATGGGGTGGCGGTACGGGCGGTCGTCGGGCTGGCCGAGGTAGCGCTGGAACCAGCGGACGCCTTCGCCGCGGACGATGTGGTCGGCCTCGACACGCCTGGGGAGCGTGGGCATGTTGGCGATGTGTCCGCCGATGACGATGGTTGCGTTGGGCTGGTGCTGGCGGATGAGTCGGCACATCGCCTCGACCTTGCCGACGTTGGGCATAATGGCGGTGATGCCGATGACATCGTATCGGCGTGTGTCGATCTCCTCGACGAAGCGTTTGAGCGTGGGGAAGTCCAGGAGCGTGCAGGGCGCGGCGAGGTTGGCCTGGATGAGCATGAGCCCCCACGAGCGGTGGAACATGCGCAGGGAGAATGGGCCGTGCGTGCGTGTGACCTGGTTGTGGTAGAGCTCCATGGGGTTGATGCTTCGGCTGCCGTACTCGTCGTCCTGGGCGTAGGGGCCGAAGACGCTGCACAAAAGGACGCGGGCTTTATCGCCTTTGGGGTGGACAGGGATCGCCGGGCTGTTGGCGCTGTGGACGATGGGTTCGCCGGGGCTGGGCGTGTCGGGATCGCCGGGCAGCCTGTGGTCGGGCTGCTTGACGTTCAGTGACAGGGTGCGAGCGGCGCGGGTAGGTTGTTTAAGAGGCATCAGGTTCTCATCGTTCGGTACTTGGTGATATCACCGCCCAATCATTAAAGATTACTATGTATTATTATAGGCCGAGCGTCAACTTATCTGTACCTCCCCCCACCAGACGCACAGGCGTTACAATCCCGGACATGGGCAAGACGTTAAGTGTTGTGATCCCGGTCTATAACGAGAACAAGCTGCTGCCGGAGATCCTGAAGCAGGTTGAATCGGTCGCGTTGCCGGGGGACCTGGATCGCCAGATCGTGTTGATCGATGACTGCTCGACGGACGGGACGACGGACATCCTTAAACAGATGGCGACGGATCGGCCGGACTACACGGTCGTGTTCCACGAGGTGAACCAGGGGAAAGGCGCGGCGCTGAAGACGGGGTTCAAGCACGCGACCGGGGACATCGTGATCATCCAGGACGCGGACCTGGAGTACGACCCGCGGGACTACCCGAAGCTGCTTCGGCCGATCATCGAGGGGCGTGCGGACGTGGTCTACGGCTCACGGTTCGCCGGCGAGACCCGGCGCGTCGTCAACTACCACCACTTCCTGGGCAATAAGCTCCTGACCCGGCTTTCGAACCTGTGTACCGGGCTGTACCTGACGGATATGGAGTGCTGCTACAAGGTTTTCACACGCGAGGTGCTTGAGCGGTTCGAGATCCAGGAGCCCAGGTTCGGCGTCGAGCCGGAGATCACCGCGAAGCTGGCGCGGATGAAGGACATCCGTATCTACGAGACACCGGTGGTCTACAACGGCCGGACGTATGAAGAAGGCAAAAAGATCAACTGGAAAGACGGGGTCTCGGCGATCCGGTGCATCGTGAAGTATCGGCTGACGTCGGGGTGATGACCGGGGAACAAACATCTGCTTTATGTGCTCACGGGTACGATTGGTGTACCCACGTTCAAAGAACATAGGCTTCTCTTAGGCACTCTTGATCCATATATACCCGGTGCGCAAGACGACCGATCCCCCGGCAGAGCCGGGGGCTGACGGGGAGGGGACACTTCGGCCGGACCTCTATCAGAGAGTTACTTATTCCGGGATCGGCAGCAAATCGTCCTGCGTGATCGGCGACTCGAAGCGGTCGATCGGGTGGGCGTTGTCGAGGGTGTACTCCCCCACCGCTGTTCGTCGCAGCGCGGTGAGGTGGCCGCCGGTGTTGAGTTTTTTGCCGATGTCCCGGCCGAGGCTGCGGATGTAGGTGCCTCGGCCACACCTGATCGAGAGCGTGAGGCTGGGCCAGGCGTAGTCGAGGATGTCGATGGCATCGATGCGGACGATCTTGGTGGGCATCTCGACGGATTCACCTTTGCGGGCGAGCTTGTAGGCGCGTTGGCCGTTGACGTGGATGGCGGAGTAGATCGGCGGGGTCTGCTCGATCGCGTCGCCGATGAACTGAGGGAGGACGGCCTGGATCTGCGCACGGGTCGGCGGTTCGGGGACATCGACTTCTTCGCGTTCGCCTTCCAGGTCGTCGGTCTGGGTGAAGGCGGACAGGTCGACACAGGTCTCGTAGACCTTGGGCTGGCCCATGAGTTTTTCGACGGATTTGGTGGCCTTGCCCAGGCAGCAGATGACGACGCCGGTCGCCAGGGGATCGAGTGTCCCGGCGTGGCCGGTCTTGGCTTTGCCCGCCGCACGACGGACCCGACGGACCACGTCCATCGAGCTCATCCCGAGGGCTTTATCGACCACGATCAGCCCGCTGAGGTCGGATTTAACTTTCTGTCGGCTCAACTTAACCGCCTTCCTTTACAAGCTCCGCAAAACCCATAGGATAGCGGGCCAGACTCGATCTGTTGGCGGGCGGGAACGCTCTGGCTGACACCCTTTTGGAGAGGTGACCGAGTGGCTGAAGGTGCACGACTGGAAATCGTGTGTGCGGTTCGCCGTACCGAGGGTTCGAATCCCTCCCTCTCCGCTTCTGATTGAACGCCCTCTTAAGCACTTTATTTACAATGCATTGCGAGGGCGTTTTTCATTGGCACACGTTACTGTGCCAATCGTGTGTCAATCAGCGGGGTTTTCCCCGTGTGTCGATCAGCCTGATCGGGTTGCTGGCCTTTGTCCGGTGCCTTGGTTGTCCTCCGTCATCGGGGTTGGTTTCCCGGGTCGGCGCTACGAAGCGTCGTCATCGCCCAGGAATCTGATCTTGTCCATCATCTGCGACGCCACCTGGCGGTCGCCGTGGTAGTACCGCTTGACCATGTCGCTGTGCTTGTGTCCCAGCCAGGTCATCAGCATCTGCTCGGAGACGTTGTTGTCGGCGCACATGCTGCAGAAGTAATGACGGAAGCTGTGGACCCGCCCATCCTCGAACGCCGGCTCATCGCCGACACGCGGGAACTTGTCGGCCAGGGGTGTGAGCACGTCACGTATCAGGATGTTGCGGACCGTGTCGGGCTTGAGGATGCCCCTGCGTGGGCCATGGAAGATACGGCCGTCGCGGTGACGCGGAAGATTTTTCAGGGCATCCTTCAGCCGCTTGTGGATGGGAAGCACCCGCCCGCGTCGGCCCTTTGTGGTGCGGGCGTTGGCCCGCTGTTTCTTGGTGCCCTGGCGGCTGCGGTCCGGCAGGTGTAGGAATTTCATATCCTTGTCCAGGTCCGACCACCGTAGGCCCGCCAGCTCCGAGATCCGCAGGCCCGTGTGGGCCAGACCCACGATGACCGCGGCCAGCCATTGCAGGCCTTGTTCCTTCTCACAGCGGTCGATTATGGCGGCGACCTGATCGGTCGTGTAGCAGTACGTCGTGGTCTCGCCGGGCTTCGGCAGCTTGTAATCGAACTGCGAGGTCTCCGGCAGGAGCCGCTGCTTCACAAGGTGCTTCAATGCCTGCTTGATCGTTGTCAGTTCCAGGTACTGTGTGGCGAGCTCCCGGCCCTGGTCATCTAACCAATGCGCGTATTGATCGAGGTGTGTGCGGTCGACCTGCTGCCAGGCATCCACACCGATACCACCCAGGAACTTCGTGAACTTGTCGAACACGGTCCTGTACCGCTTCCACGCTTTGGAGGAACCCCCCGCGACTTGTGGACGTGTGACGTAATCCTTGTACGCCTTGACCCCATCCGGCAGCGGCAGCGCCTGCTGCTTCGAGGTCTCCAGCACGGACCGATCCGCTCGGCCGTGCCTGTAGGCCATCACGCCGTCCAGTTCTTTCAGTTCTTTCATGGCCTCTTCACGGTCCTTGGTGCCCAGGGACTGGCGTCCCAGGCCCTTGGGTTGATCCTTCAATCGTCCGTCGGCGTAGTACGTGCCGTCGCTTCGTGTACCCACGCGCCACGTGAAGTGGCAGCAGGTGATCTGTTCGTTCTTTAGTTTCTTGGGCATGTAGTGTGTGTGGCCTCCAGTTAGTCATGAAGTGAGTCAGTTTTGATTCGCGATGTCGCGTATGTGTTTCCATCTGGGCCTTGGGCCCCTGCGTGGGGCCGGTCCTTTCGTGGGGGGCGGGGTGGTTTCCTTGGGTTCTGGGACAGGCTGTTGTTTCTTCATCGTCAGGGCCTCGATCGGCAAGCGCATGGCCGTGCCCCGACCGCCGGGCTGATACTTGGGGAACGATCCATCTTTTATCCGACGCCAGACCGTCGATTCCGACAGGCTAAGCATCTCGGCGGCTTCTTTAACAGTGCAATACAGGCGCGGCGCAACCATAGGGGTCGAACCTCTGAGCGGGGACGCTCGTTGGAGTAGGCGGTGGGTGCGGGGAGCACCCGGTTAGATGTATCGTGGACAGACCAGGCTGTGGGTTTCGCTTGGCGAACAACGGGCTCGGCCCCGGATGGGCATCGTCCCGTGCCTGTCGGCCTGCTTTCAGTTCCATTGTACCAGCGCTTGGATTTTTGGATCGGGGACGTTTTCCCCGGGGTTTTACGCCTATTCCGGGCCCGGGTCTTCAAGGTGCCCGGGCCCGGGCCTCTATTTCAGCTCACGCCTTACCCGACGGGGCTGGGTTCAGGCTCTCGGGTCTCAGCCACCCACCCGGGCAGGTACGGCTCATACCGAGACCCCGTGAACACCGCCCGGATCAGCTCCGGGTCGAAGGCCGTGGCCAGGCACTGAAGCTGCTGGGCCACCGTCAGCCGGCGGATCAGTTTGCTCCAGGGCCGGATCGCCAACGCCCGCTCCGTGGTGGAGGGGCATGAGATGTGAACCCCCGTGGCCGGCCGGACGATCTGGCAGAGCATCCGGCTGCGGTCGCAGCCTTGACGAGACGGGGGCTGCAACACCGGCTCACGGACCAGGTCCCAGTCCTCCGGAACCCGTGCCTGAAGCCAATGCTGGTAGAACCGCATCACACTCGGCCTGGCCCCTGAAGGG
>CBDUNP010000189.1:0-6069 GCA_965368605.1 uncultured bacterium
GGCGCGGCCAGGTTGATGTGGCCCATCCGCTTACGACGGACGCGGGAGTGGGTGACCTTAACCCCGCAGCGGTCGCAGATGATGCCCTTGAACTTGGTGCCCTTGTACTTACCGCAGGCGCACTCGTAGTCGCGCTCGGGGCCGAAGATCCGCTCACAGAACAGGCCGTCTTTTTCGGGACGGTAGGTCCGGTAGTTAATGGTCTCGGGCTTCTTCACTTCGCCGAAGGACCAGGAACGGATGTCGTTAGGACTCGCCAGGGTGATCTTCACCGAGGCGTAGTCGTTCACACGGTCGTACATCAATTCAGCCATAGTCAAAACGCTCCTGATGGTTTTGAGCGTGAAAGTTTTAAGTCGGTCCGGCATCATGGCCGGCACACGTCACTCCCCCACCGCCTTGCTAGAGGATGCTGCCACCCTCGAGCTCGACTTTCTCCAACGTGATGTTCAGGCCAAGGCCCTTCACCTCGTTGCAGAGGACATCGAATGCGACCGGCATGCCGGCCTCTAACGCGTTGGTGCCCTTGACCATCGATTCGTAGATCTTGGTCCGGCCTTCAACGTCGTCACTCTTCACGGTCAGCAGTTCCTGAAGGATGTAAGCAGCGCCATAGGCCTCGAGCGCCCAGACTTCCATCTCACCGAACCGCTGTCCGCCGGTCCTGGCCTTGCCGCCCAGCGGCTGCTGGGTGATGAGGCTGTAAGGGCCGGTCGCACGGGCGTGGATCTTGTCGTCCACGAGGTGGTGCAGCTTGATGATGTACATCCGCCCGACGGTCGTGAGCTGATCGAACGGCTCACCGGTGCGGCCGTCATACAACTGAATCTTGCCGCCGTATGGCATCTTCGCCAGGACTTCTTCGGGGCCGTGGTTGCCGCCGGTTTCTTCCAGACGCTTGTCGCAGTAAGCATTGGCTTCTTCGACGACCGCGTGGATCTCATCCTCGGTCGCACCGTCGAAGACGGGCGTGACGGCCTGGAAACCAAGCACGCCGCAGGCCCAACCAAGGTGGGTCTCGAGGATCTGCCCGACGTTCATACGCGAAGGCACGCCCAGCGGGTTCAGCAACACGTCGACGCTGGTGCCGTCTTCGAGGAACGGCATGTCCTGCTCGGGCACGATACGGGCGATGACGCCCTTGTTGCCGTGACGCCCAGCCATCTTGTCGCCGACGCTCAGAGGCCGCTTGGTCGCGATGTAAACCTTGACCATTTCCAGCACGCCGGAAGGCAATTCGTCGCCACGCTTCATGTGAGCGAGCTTACGGACCTTCTCTTTTTCGATCGCCTGGATACGGGGCCAGAACTGGTTGTACACCGCGGTCCCGGCTTCCTTCACTTCCTTGTTGCCCTTGATCCATTTCAGATCGAAAGACTCGATCTGCTCAAGAATGACCTCGGTGATGTCGCTGGCGGCCACCTTCTGACGGGTGGACGGGTCGACCATGGCCGTGCCGGTCGCTTCGTTGATCTGCTCGACCATCTGGCGGAACAGCTCGGCGGCGCGGTCGTCCATCGAGGCTTCGTACTCACGCATCTCCGTGCGGAGCCGCTTCTTCTGCTCGTCACTGAGGTGCATCCGTCGGCTGAACCGCTTGGCACCGATGACGATGCCCTCGGTCCCGGCGGGGACTTCCAGCGAATCATTCTTAACGTCCTCACCGGCACGACCAAAGATCGCGTGCAGGAGTTTTTCTTCGGGGGTCAGCTCGCTCTTGCTCTTGGGCGAGACCTTGCCGACCAGGATGTCGCGGGGCTTGACGTAGGCACCGGTGCGGATGATGCCGTGCTCGTCGAGCATCGACAGCATCTTCTCGCTGACATTGGGGATGTCGCAGGTGAACTCTTCACGCCCGAGCTTGGTTTCGCGGATCTCCACGTCGAAGTCTTCGATGTGGATCGAGGTAAAGGTGTCGTCCTTCACGAGGCGCTCGTTGATAACGATCGCGTCCTCGAAGTTGTAGCCGTCGAAGGTATTGAAGGCGACCAGGACGTTCTTGCCCAGCGCCAGCTCGCCGTTCTTGGTGGCGGCACCGTCGGCGATGGTCTGGCCCTTCTCGACCTTCTGGCCAAGACGCACGATCGGCTTCTGGTTCTGGCAGGTCCGCTCGTTGAGGCCAACGAACTTACGCAGGACGTACTCGTCGGCGTTATCAATCACGATCTGCTTGGCGTCGACGTAAGTCACCGTGCCGCCGTTGCGGGCGCGGACCAACATGCCCGAGTAGGTCGGGATATGTTTTTCCATGCCGGTCGCCACACACGGTGGATCGACCTTGATCAAAGGCACAGCCTGCCGCTGCATATTCGAGCCCATCAACGCACGGTTGGCGTCGTCGTGCTCGAGGAACGGGATCAGCGCCGCCGACACACCCACGATCTGCTTGGGGCTGATGTCGACGTAGTCGATCTGGCTGGATGGCACCTGCGCCAGGTCGCCGTCGACCCGTGCAAGGACCGCCCCCTTCTTGATCGAACCATCCAACTCGATGGAGTCGGTCGGCCCGAGGGTGAGCTTCATCTCCTCATCCGCACGGAGATAAGTAATCTCGCCGGTGAGTTTGTTGTCTTTGACCTCACGGTAAGGCGTCTGCAGGAAGCCGTACTCATCGACCTGCGAGTAAAGCCCAAGCGACGCGATCAGGCCGATGTTCGTGCCTTCAGGCGTTTCGATCGGGCAGATACGGCCGTAGTGAGAAATATGGACGTCGCGGACCTCAAAGCCCGCACGCTTACGGTTCAGACCACCGGGGCCCAACGCCGAAAGACGACGCTCGTGAGTCAGCTGACTCAGCGGGTTGGTCTGGTCAACGACCTGCGACAGCTCGCCACGGCCGAAGAAGTGGTCGATCGCGCTGCTGATGCTCTTGGAGTTCACAAGGTCAGCGACCTTGGATAGCTCGTCGAGATCCTTAACACTCATGCGTTCCTGCACGGTGCGCTTCAGCTTCAGGAAGCCCTTACGCATCTCCTCGACCGCCAGCTCGTCCAGCGTACGCAGACGCCGGTTGCCCAGGTGGTCGATGTCGTCGATGTGGGCCTTGTTGCGGTTGTTACGCAGGTCCAGCAGGTACTTAATGACCTGCAGGAAGTCCTCGGCCCGAAGCTTCATCTCGTCGGAATCGACATCAAGATCGAACTTACGATTGATGCGGAACCGGCCGACCTTGCCCAGGCGGTAACGGTTCTCATCGAAGAACTTCTCGTCGATCAGTTGCTTGGCCTTGTCGACCTGAGGCGGGTTGCCGGGACGCAGCCGGGCGTAGAGCGCCAGCAATGCGACCTCGTACTCGGTCAGGGTCACGCCCTCGATCTCGGCCTGCTTCTCATCCGCAATCGTATTGAGGATCAACAGGTCGCCGGGGTTGGCGATGATGTCGACCTTCTTGAGCTTGCTGGCCTGGACCTGCTCGATGTGCTCGCCGACCTGGGCACCGACGGGGACCAGCTCTTCGCCGGTCTCGGTGTCGATGATCGGGGCCGCCACGAAGTGCTCGGGCTTGAGGTCCGCGACCTTAATGGTCTGGACGTCGTAGAACGTACGCAGCAGCGTGTCGGTCGTCGAGAACTGCTCGTCGATCGCACGCAGGAACGTGGTCGCGGGGATCTTGGTCGACTGGTCGATCCGCATCTGGAGGACGTCTTTCTTAGACACCTCCAGCTCAATCCACGAGCCACGGTCCGGGATGATCCGAGCCGAGTGCAGCGGACGGTCGGCCTCGGCAGACGCGATCGAGAAGTCCACGCCGGGCGAGCGGTGAAGCTGATTCACAATGACGCGCTCGGCACCATTGATGATGTATTCACCACCCCCCATCAGCACGGGGATCTCGCCTAAGTAGATATCCTCTTCAGGAATCTCAGCGACATCCTTGCGGACCAGGCGCACGCGGATGCGGAAAGGCAGACCATAGGTCAGCCTCAGCTCACGGCACTCGTCTGGGGTATAGCGGGGTTCATCCAGCCGGTAGTGAACGTACTCCAGGTGCATATTCCCGTCGTATGACTCAATGGGGAATACTTCCCGCAGCAACGACTCGAGACCTATCTGGGGGTCCCGCTTGTCGTGCGGCAGGTTTTTCTGAAGAAACCGCTCGTAAGCGGCCTGTTGAACATCAACCAGGTTGGGGATTGATAACGCATCTCCACGCTTGGAGTAGTCGCGCACCGTCTTCAGCAGCATCGATTACCTCGATCTTGCGAGTGGTAAATGTAGTTAGTTAATGACCTTACAAGGATCCCGATCTTCGCCTTTTTCACCGCGAACCGAAGAGTATAGACGATTTTTAATCCCGCCACAACCCGAGGATTGCAAAAATTTCACGAAAAACGCCGGTTTGGCCTTGACTTTGCTCATCTTTGGATAATTACAATTCGTAATATCATGTTATTTCAGGCATTACGTTTTTTAAAGCTGAATGCAGAAAAATTCTGCTCCCTATCCACATAAATAGTTATCAACCCTCACAGACTAACGAGTTATCAACAATTCAAGGCACCGCTGATCTTCGATCCCCACCACCGCCGGAGCAGTGCCCGAGGGGTCGCCATCGACCTGAATCGGAGCCGCGGTATCGCAACGGACCTCAATCCGCTTTGCCCGGCCGTGCTGGACATCGCCCCGGGCCAGATGCCTGCCGCGCAGGACCGACAGGCCGTAACCCAGCAGCGGCGCGACCCCCGGCCGATCAAACAGCACCCAATCCAACAGCCCGTTATCCGCACAACACCCCTGCGGAGCCAGCCCAAGCCCCCCGCCATATTCCGGCAGGTTGAAGATGAACAGGTGCGTGCCCGACACCGCCTGCCCATCGACCTCGACGGACAGGGTTGGATACCGATACCCAACCGACGCCGACACGATCCTCGGCAGATAACTGACACGGCGGACACGCCTGAGCCCGCCCTTCCGGGCAGACCGCCAACGGTCCATCCGATGCACTACCTCGGCATCGAAGCCCACGCCGGCCATCAGCGTGAACAACCGCCCGGCTACCGGGCCTTCCTGATCCAGATGCGTCACCCGCCCAAGGTCCACCCGGCGCGTACGCCCAGCCTCGATCGCCTGAGCCATCGCCTGCGCGTCGCCCGTGAATCCGTAGTGTTTGGCAAACAGGTTCTCGTTGCCGATCGGCAGGGTGGCAAACGCGACACGCCCCGCCGAATCCCCTGACGCCCGCGGCCCCGGTAACGCCCCCGCCTCCCCCAACTCATTGACCACCGCCCCGATCGACCCGTCCCCACCGGCAACCACCACACACCGGCACCAGGACGCCAGCCCCGGATCAGACAAAACAGCCCGACGCTCATCGAGTCCCCACACCACCCGGGGATCAAGCCCCCTACCCGACAACGCACCGACCAACCCATCCACACGCGAACGGTTCGGCCCCGACCCGCTGAACGGGTTGGCACAGATCAGAACGCCGCGCGCCGAATTGTGTCCAGATTCATCCATGGATGATCCACCCGGAATACCCTGTTGATCGGCACCCAACCCAACGAATCAACCTAATAATGCGGCGGCTTGTGCGCCTCCAGGTCGTCGCCGCCATCCTCTTCCCGGGGCTGTTCAAGCTGAGAGCGGAGCTGCCCGATCTCGCGCCTCGCCGCATCCAGCCCGTCGTGCAACTCACGCACGACGACGTCCAGATCGGCCACGAACTTCTCCAGATACGCGATCTTCTCTTCGACGTTGGTCAGCCGGTCATTCATAGCCGCATTGTAACGAGAGCATATGAGTCTGTGCTTGTGGACACTGCCGTATAGTTTGGGCTTGTTAGCCAAACTGGGCAACCTCCGTATTCGCCCATTTTCTTACTATTGATACATGACGGTCGTATCATATATGTGTTGCATATCTTATAATTCAACCATATATCACATGAAACTCCTATACAATGGGGCGTTCGTTACATGCAAAGCACAGCGAGTCATAACCGTCAGCAACAGGCCGGTACATTATGCGCGATAATGATTTTTATAATCACGATGCTAGCCTGTGGGAAGGGCCAAGCAGAAGTGCTGACCTATGAATTCCGCGGACAACTTACGTCGAATATGCTGT
>CBDUNP010000190.1:0-6064 GCA_965368605.1 uncultured bacterium
TCGGCGTTGCAACTCTTGCGAGAAGTATTCGAGCCGGCCGACGTCCGTTGGCGGGGCCTGGGCACGATCCCGGGTAGCGGGCTGGTGCTGCGCGACACCTACCGCGCGTTCGACGCCAAAGCTCGATTCAATCTCGATCAGCCAGAAGACCGCGAACCCAAAGGCTGCCGTTGCGGCGAGGTCATCACCGGCGCGGTGACGCCTCAGCAGTGCGTGCTCTTTGACAACGGCTGCACGCCGACCCACCCGATAGGCCCGTGCATGGTCAGCTCCGAAGGCACCTGCCAGGCATGGTTCAAGTATCACCGGGTAGGGGGGCAGAAGCGCCGACGCCGATCCGCCACGCCATCGGTCAAGTCGATTGACAGGCACCTGGTATCGGAGGTGAACCCATGACATCCATCCACACCACGACGCAGACAGATAGCCTTGCAAACCTTGATGCGCGAACTCCACGCGGACGGATCGCTTTGGCTCACGGCGGCGGCGGGCAGCTCACCGACGAACTGCTCGACGACCTGATCCTGCCTCGGCTTGGGAACAACCTGCTCGGCGGGCTGTTGGACTCGGCCTTACTCGCCGCGACCGGGACCGACCGCCTCGCCATGACGATCGACAGCTACGTCGTCCAGCCCTGGCGCTTCCCCGGCGGCGACATCGGCCGACTCGCCGTCTGCGGCACCGTCAACGACCTGGCCGTCTGCGGCGGCGACCCGCTGGGCATCGCGCTCGGACTGATTATTGCCGAGGGCTTTGAGAAATCAGACCTCGCGCAGGTGATCGACTCGATCGCACAGGCCGGCGACGAAGCGGGTGTCTCAGTCGTGACCGGCGACACCAAAGTCGTGGGCCGCGACCAGGCCGACGGGATCTACATCACCACCGCCGGCGTCGCGCGGGTGCCCCGCAATCGCGTCATCAAGCCCGAACGTGTCCAGCCCGGCGACGTGATCATCGTCAACGGACCGGTCGGCGAACACGGCCTGGCCGTCATGCTCGCCCGTGAACTGCCCCAGGTCACCAGCGTCCTGCGCACCGATGCCGCGCCCCTCAACGGCCTGATCACGAACTTACTCGCCCACGTCCCGGACGTCCTGTTCATGCGGGACGCCACCCGCGCCGGTCTCGCGGGGGTCGCCTGCGACCTGGCACGCGACTGTGGCTACCGCGTCACACTCGACGAGGCCCGCATCCCTATCCGCCCCGAGGCACAGCACGCCGCGGACATGCTCGGGCTGGACCCGTTGGAAGTCGCCAACGAAGGCAAGGTCGTCGCGGTGGTTCGGCCATACGAGGCCGACGCCGCGGTGAAGGCGATGCGACAACATCCATTAGGCCAACACGCGCAGATCATCGGACACGTCGGCCATGCATCCGACGGCCTGTGCGAGCTGCGCACTCTGATAGGCGGGCGACGGATTATTCAGAAACCCTACGGGGAACAACTGCCACGGATCTGTTAGTGCCATCGGAAAGGAGTCGGTTATGACCGGCGTAGATCAAGGTATTAAGGATGTCTGGTTCCTGTCGATGCAGGGGCTGGGCCACATGGTCAGCACACTCCGCGACAAGGGGTACACGGTCGTCGCACCGACGGCTCGGGATGGGGTGATCTCCTTCGCTGAGATTGTCAGCGTGGACCAGATCGCCTCGGGGGTGCGCGACGAGATGGGCCCGGGGCATTACCGTTTGATCGACGATCCGCTTAGCCGACCGTTCAACTACGTCGTTGGGCAGGACAGCCCCAAGCGGTTCTTCTTCCCGCCGAAGCTGGACCTCGTCTCGATGCACATCGAAGGCAAACGCTTCGTGTTGGACAGCCTGGCCCCCAAGCCGCCCAAGCTCGCCATCCTGGGCGTGCGCCCCTGCGACCTCGCCGCGATCCATGTACAGGACCGTGTCTTTGGTTTTGGTGAATCGGCCGTTGCCCAACGCTGCGAGGCCGATTCTTACTACAACCAGGCACGCAAGCAGTCGCTGCTGATCGCCGTGAACTGCACGCAGCCCGCCTCGACCTGCTTCTGCGATTCCGTGGGTACCGGCCCACGCGCCAAGGAAGGCTTTGACCTCTCGATGACCGAGCTCGGCGGCGGCTTTATCCTCCGCGCCGGGTCCGACCAAGGCCGAGCCGTCGTCAGCGAGTTGCCCGTCCGTGATCCCTCGCCGTCTGAAATCGAATTGGGCCAGCTCAAGATCGACCAGGCCGTCGAACGGATGGGCCGAAAGCTCGACACCGATCGGATCATGCAGCTGCTTGATGAGCAGATCGACCACCCCTCTTGGGACGAGGTCGCCAAACGGTGCATGACCTGTTCCAACTGCACGATGGTCTGCCCGACCTGCTTCTGCTCGACCGTGACCGACTCCAACGACCTGGCGACCGGCGCCGCGACCCGCACACGACAGTGGGAATCCTGCTTCACCCACCAGTTCAGCTACACCACCGCCGGCCCGGTCCGTGGCTCCACCCGCGCACGCTACCGCCACTGGCTGCGGCACAAGCTGGGCACCTGGTGGCACCAGTTCGGCGAGTCCGGCTGCGTCGGCTGCGGCCGATGCATCACTTGGTGCCCCGTCGGCATCGATATCACCGAGCAGGCCCACCGCCTGCGGCATCACGATTCATCAAACGGCAACGGTGCCGAACAGGCACGCGAAAGGGGGATGTTGGTATGACATCAATCCTGACTGATACACGACCCGCCCCCATCTGCGGGGTGGATACCTGGGTGCCCGTCGCCGCGGAGATCCTTGCGATCACCGAGGAAAACTTCAACACGCTCACCTTCAAGATGCGTTTCGTGGATGAGGTGCATCGGGAAAACTACCGCTTCCAGTCCGGGCAGTTCAACATGCTCTACGTCCCCGGCGTCGGCGAAGCCGCGATCTCGATCAGCAGCGACCCCGAGGCGACCGAAACCATCGACCACACTATCCGTGTCGTCGGATCGGTCACCCGCGCGATCCAGCGCCTCGGCGTCGGCGGTATCGTCGGCATCCGCGGCCCCTTCGGGCGCGGCTGGCCCATCGACACACTCAAGGGCCGCGACGTCGTCATCGTCGCCGGCGGCATCGGCCTCGCCCCCATGCGCCCCGCCATCTACGAGCTGTTGCGCAAACGCGACCAGTTCGGACGGGTCATGCTCCTCTACGGCTGCCGCTCCCCGGACGACCGTATCTTCGCCGACGAACTCGAGAAGTGGACCGAGGACGAGTCCATCCAGGTCCTCGTCACCGTCGACAACGCCACCGGCGGATGGGTCGGCCCGGTCGGGGTGGTGACCAACCTCCTGCAGCGCGTCCGCGTCAACGCCGCCAAGACCGTCGTCATGGTCTGCGGCCCACCGATCCTCAACCGTGTCGCCGCCTGGCAGTTCCTCCAGCTGCACGTCCCGCCGCAACGTGTCTACGTCAGCCTCGAACGCAACATGAACTGCGGCTTCGGCCGATGCGGCCACTGCCAGTACGGCCGCAAGTTCGTCTGCACCGACGGCCCCGTCTTCGCCTTCAACGACGTCGCCGAGATCTTCGGCAGGGAGGAGATCTAATCATGTCAGGCATCACCATCCCCGTTCAAACCGATAAACCCAAACTCGCGGTCTACAAGTTTTCTAGCTGTGACGGCTGCCAGCTCACGCTCCTGAACCTCGAAGACCACATCCTGGATATCGCCGGTGCCGTGGAGATTTCATTCTTCTTAGAGGCCCGCCGACGTGTCCTGCCCCCGCCGTATGACATCGGGCTCATCGAGGGCAGCATCTCGACCCCCGAGGAAGAGGAGCGCGTCCATCAGGTCCGCCGAGACTGCAAATACCTCATCGCCATCGGCGCCTGCGCCACCTCCGGCGGCATCCAGTCGCTGCGCAACTGGGCCAACGTCAAGGAGTACGCCGACCTGGTCTACCCAAGCCCCGAGTACTTAAAGACGCTGGAGACATCGACCCCCGTCGGCGCCCACGTCTTCGTCGACTTCGAGCTGCGCGGCTGCCCGATCAACGGCGACCAACTGCTTGAAGTCATCTCCGCGCTGCTCGCCGGCCGCAAGCCCAACATCCCCTCCTACAGCGTCTGCATGGAGTGCAAACGAAAGGGCCTGCCCTGCGTGCTGGTTTCCAAGGGCGAGCCCTGCCTCGGCCCGATCACGCAGGCCGGTTGCAACGCCCTGTGCCCGGGGTGCTCCCGCGCCTGCTACGGCTGCTTCGGCCCCATGAACCAGCCGAACATCGACGCGCTGGGCGGCAAGCTCACCGGCGATCTCAACCAGTCCAACCGCGACATGAAGCGCATGCTCCGTACCTTCAACGGCTACCTCGAACCTTTCAAACAGGCGAGTGATCACTATGAACGACTCGAAAAAGAATAACGAATCCACACGCACCATCCGCGTGGGCGCGCTCGCCCGTGTCGAAGGGGAAGGGGCCCTACACCTGGTCATGAACGGCGACCAGGTCGAGAAGGTCCATCTGGAAATCTACGAACCTCCGCGGTTCTACGAGGCCTTCCTGCGCGGCAGGGACTTCAAGGAAGTCCCCGATATCACCGCACGGATCTGCGGCATCTGCCCCGTCGCCTACCAGATGGGCTCATGCCACGCCCTGGAAAAAGCGATGGGCGTCTTCGACGACCTCACCCCTGAGATCAATGCCCTGCGTGATCTGCTGTACTGCGGCGAGTGGATCGAGAGCCACGTCCTGCACATGTTCATGCTCCACCTCCCGGACTTCCTGGGCTACGAGAGCGCGATCAGCATGGCCGAGGACCACGGCGATACCGTCAAGCAGGCACTGCGCATCAAGAAACTCGGCAACACACTGATGGACACCGTCGCCGGGCGAAGCGTCCACCCCGTCAACGTCTGCGTCGGCGGCTTCTACAAAGCCCCCGAACCCCAGGCGATGAAAGATCTGCTCCCCGAGCTGGAAGCCTGTCTGGACCTGATGTGTGAATTGACGCTCTTCCTCGCCGAGCACATCACCTACCCCAACCTCGTCAGGGATTACGAGTTTGTCTGCCTGAACCCCGAAATCGGCGACGGCTACCCGATGAACCGAGGCGGCCTGATCAGCAACAAGGGCCTGCACGTCTCGCAGGAAGCGTTCGGCAAAGCCATCGAAGAGATCCACGTCGAACACTCCACGGCCCTGCAATCCATCATCAAGGACCGCGGCGAATACCTGGTCGGCCCACTGGCAAGGCTCAACCTCCGGCCCGACGCCCTGCACCCCCGCGCCAAGGAGCTGCTGCCCAAGGTCTGCAAACTCATCGGCCAGGACCTCCCCTGGTGCAACAACTTCCTGAGCCTGCCCGCGCGCGGCATCGAAGTTGTCCACGCCCTGGCGCTCTCCGCCGAGATCATCCGCAACTACCAATTGCCAAAGATCAGCCGGATCCCCATCACCCCCCGCGCCGGCTGGGGCGCGCACGGCACCGAAGCCCCGCGCGGCGTCTGCTGGCACGAGTACGAAACCGAGGCCGATGGCTCCATCAAGATGGCGCACATCGTCCCGCCCACCAGCCAGAACCAGATCACCATCGAGTCCGACCTGCGCGAGCTCGCCCGATTGCTCGTCGATGTCACCGATGAGGAAGCCGCCTTCCGTTGTGAACACCTGATCCGCAACTACGACCCGTGCATCAGCTGCTCGGTCCACTTCCTGAAGTTCACCCGAGACTGGAAGGGCGGAGGCAGGCCCGCGTCCGTCTCCATCGCTACCGCGGGAGGAGACGGACCCTATGTGTGAGGTAGGCCCTTCTATCCTGGTCGCCGCTTGCGGCAACATCATGGCGTCAGACGACGCGTTCGGCCCGCTGGTCGCGCGCGAGCTTCGCCACCGTGCGCCGGCCGGGATTGAAGTGACTGATCTGGATATCCGTCCCGCCGCGCTGTTGGATTATTTGCCGGGCAAAGACGGCCTGATCCTCATCGATGCCGTACACGCCCCGGGCCTTGACACCGGTGAGCTGATCGACATCGACTGGTTCAGCCCCGACCGCCCCGCGCTGATCAACGACGACACCATGAGCACCCACGGCCTGTCCCTGGCGATGCAACTCAACCTCGCCA
>CBDUNP010000191.1:0-6059 GCA_965368605.1 uncultured bacterium
AATGGATGAGTGCATGTATAAGGGCTTTCTGGCCCACCGAGGAGAGGAGAAGCCCCCAGGCTATTGTTTTAATGTGATCGGTGCGTATTGATTCTTCAATAGGCTCTGTAATTTTGGCTTGTAATATTGTCGTTTTTATTTTTAGGAGGATGGAGAGATGAGAAAGCTTGGTTTTAGTATTGCAGCGCTGGTCGCTGCGAGCACCGCCTCGACGACGGCGTTTGGTGCCCTGTACACGGAAGATTTCAACGTTGATAACAGCGCCAATTGGACCGTCAACGACGGCGGCACCACTGATATCCTCGTCGATTTCAACTACGACTACTCGGCGATCGGTGTCCCCTCGGCCAACGGTGGCGACACCACCGGCCTGAAGATGACCGCCAACAACAGCACCGGCGTCTTCGGTGGCTTCAGCGTTTCGCCCACCGGCGAGAACTTCGGCAGCAACTACACCCTTACCTTTGACATGTGGCAGAACTACGCCGGCCCCGTCGGCCCAGGTGGCAGCGGCACCACACAGATCTCCCTGGCTGGCGTCGGCACCTCCGGCACCTCGCCTAACACCCCAGGTCAGGCTGACGGCGTCTACCTGGGCGTGACCTTGGACGGCGGGTCCTCCGCTGACTTCCGCGCTTACTCTTCCGGTGCAGTCGCTTCCTACCCCGGTGGCGACCCGGTCTATGCCGCTCCGCTCGGCAACCGTAACGGCAACGACCCGTATTACACCGCGGCCTTCCCCGGTGGCGTCGCCGCTCCCGCCGCTCAGGTCGGGCTCTTCCCGGGACAGACCGGCACGACCGACCCAGGTGAAATCGGCTTCGAATGGCGCGAAGTCGTCATCAACGTCGCCGGCGACACCACCACGATGTTCGTCGACGGCCTGCTGATCGCGACCGTGGACACCAGCGCCCTGACACTCGGCGGCAGCAACATCCTGCTGGGCCACAGCGACACCAACAACGGTTCGTCGTCGGATCCCAACAACACCCTGCTGAACGTGACGCTGATCGACAACGTCGTCGTCACCCCCGAGCCCGCCTCGCTGGCTCTGATGGGTCTGGGCGGCTTCGCCATGCTGCGTCGTCGCTAAGCCTCGGCTTGGTTTCGACATACTGATTTGACTCAAAGCCGTCGGGCGCTTGCCCGGCGGCTTTTTTGCGCGCCCACCCACGAGCTAAAATAATCATCCAAAACCGCTATGTCCCGCTTGACTACGCTGTTTTACGGCGCATTATTCAGCGTTACGGGATCATATCACTCGTTCATTATCGGAAGCACGTGTATTCAAGAAAGCACGGGCTGTTTTATTTTTGCTGTGTCATTGTCAATGACGATACCTAGACCCCAACCCGGCTATTAGACAACTATTCAGGAGACGCGAGACATGAAAAAGGCAACCCTCGGACTGGCAGTAATTTCCGCCGCAGCCCTCTCGGCCCCGGTCACGGCGGCAACGCTGTACTCGGACGCCATGGACAGCGGCGCTAACTGGACAACTTTGGCCAGCAGCGCGGACACCCTGGCCACCTTCGGCTACGACTACAGCGCCGATGGCATCCCCGAGGCCCCCAACAGCGTCGGCGGCGCCGCCACCTCGGGCGTCAAGCTGCAAGCCAATATCGTCGATCCGGCGGCGGCTGAGTATATGACGCTCGTGCCCAACGGCCAGAACTTCTCCGGCACCTATCAGCTCCGCTTCGATGCGTGGATGAACTTCAGCACCGACGATTATTATAACAACGGCGCCTCCGGCACGACCGAGTTCATGGGCGGCGGCATCGGGCACGACGGCCTGAGCACGGATATCGGCAGCGGCGTCCAGGGCATCTCCACCGGCGACGGCGGCTCAGGCAGCGACTGGCGCATCTTCGAAGACGGCGCCTTCCTTGGCACCGCGGACATGGTTGCCGGGACACGCAACGGGTTCGACCCTCACTACTCTGACTTCCTCCCGGCTGTGACGCCCCCGGCCGCTCAGTCGCAGGCCGCAGGCGACAGCGTCGCGGGCTCACCCGCGTTCCAGTGGATCACCTGGCAGATCACCGCGCACGGCAATGGGAACGTTCTGATCGAGATCGAGAAGCCAGGCGGCGCAACCCTCCCGATCGCTCAGGTCAGCTGCATCGACGGCACTACCTGCTCGACCGACGGCAACCTCTCGCTGTTCTACGCGGACTTCTTCTCGTCCGTCAGCCCCAGCCCGAACCACGCCTACGGCATCATCGACAACGTCACCGTGACCGATGTACCCGAGCCCGCCTCGCTGGCCCTGATGGGTCTGGGCGGCTTCGCCATGCTGCGTCGTCGCTAAGTCTGGGCCTGGGCTTGGCCTCAGAGTAACACTGTTTTTCAAGCCGTCGGGTTTCATACCCGGCGGTTTTTTTGCGCCCGTGACCTGTCCTATAAGTCGGACACAATCGTGGCCGCACCGCTTGGAGCACGCGCCGCAACCAGCTATAATGCCCGCTGCTATCGAGTACCAAACCTAAGACACCAACCCAAAAGATCAGGGAGCCCCCGTGCGTAATTCACTATTCGCTGTTGTATCGTTATCTATTGCTTCAACCCCCGTGTGGGCCGACTCGGTCGAGCTGGTCACAGGCGACCTGCTGCACGGCACGGTCCTGGAGCAGACCGACGCCGCTGTCGTGCTTGAACACCCCATCATGGGCAACGTCACCCTGCCCGTGGATCAGGTCAAGGCGGTGCTTGTGACCGCTGATGGCGAAGAGGTGGTGGTCACCCCCGAGCCCGAAGAAGAGGCACCACTGATCGACAAGGATTCGTTCTCTCAGAATATCCTCCCGGGCTGGGACAAGAACTTCGAGCTGGGGTTTAACGGCAGCGAAGGCAACAGCCAGACCTTCAACATCCACTCGGTCTTCGACGCCACTCAGGAAGACGACTACAACCGCACGCGCCTGGGCGCCCGCTTCTTCCAGAACAAGGATGACGGCACGCGAACCCGCAACGAGTTCATCGCTGAAGGGACTCACGATTGGCTGATGCCGGACAGCCCCTGGTTTAAGTTCGCCACGGTGAAGTACCAGTACGACGAGTTCCAGGACTGGGAAGACCGCCTCAGCGCGTTTGTCGGTGTCGGCAAGCAATTGATTGAGACCGACAAGCACGACCTGATCGGCCGGGTCGGTATCGGTGGCAGCTACGAGTTCGGGTCGATCAACGAGCTGGTCCCCGAGGCGCTGTTCGGCCTGGAATGGGTCTACACAATCAACGAACGGCAGACCCTGGCGAGCTACGTCACCGTCTTCCCAGACCTTGACGAGTTCGGCGAGTCACGCACGATCGCCGGCGCGGCCTGGACCCTGGCGGTCGATGAGGCCGACGGGATCAGCCTGAAGTTCGGGATCGATAACGAGTACGAGTCCAAGACCGGCGGGACCGCCAAGCACAACGACGTGAAGTACTACGGGGCCCTTGTATTTGACTTCTGATCCCTGAAACAAAGGGTTCACCCAATATTATCCAACCTCAGGGGCCGTGTTCATTGAACGCGGCCCCTGTTGCATATACGGTTAGGGGGTTAGAATATTTACAGATCAATCATCACAAATTTAGGAAAGGAAGACCATGTCAGTCGCCAAAGTCACCGAGATCATCGCAGAGTCGGACAAGGGGTTTGAAGACGCGGTCAAGAAAGGCATCAAGCGGGCCAATAAAACGCTCAAAGGCGTGCGCGGCGCATGGGTGCAGGACCAGCAGGTCGCCTGCGACGAAGACGGGAAGATCTGCACCTATCGAGTGAACATGAAGGTCACGTTTGTGCTGGAAGATTAGGTTTGTTGGTCTGGCGGCATATGCGTTGCGTGATTAGTAAGAAACAGCCGCAACCATCGCCATTCGATGTTTAGCCGCCGCGCCCGCGTGGTGACATCAAGTTGCATCGCAAAACCAAACCGGATCGTACCTACAATACGCGTAACGTATATTCAGGTTGGCTCTCGCCGTATGGCTTTGGCGGCTAAACGTGGCCGTGATGTCCGAGGCATCAACCACAAATGTACGGCGAAGTATGTGTGCAAGCGTGACAGTAGGACCACTCACGGCAATGCATGAACCAAGTTAGACATGAAAAAACCCCGGCAACACTGCCGGGGTTTATTGTTTAGTTAAATTGTGAATCTAAATTAAATCGACTCAGTTCTTCTTGCCGCCGGGCATTTCTTCACCCAGCAGTTGGGCGACCAGTTGCGACTCGCCGACGGTGGTTTCGATCTCGTCGGGGCTCTCGGCACCGGCGGCTTCGGCGACGGCTGCGGCGTCTTCCAGTTCCTCTTCGCGGGTCGGCAATTCCTGAGCCGGGGGTTCCGCGAGTTTGAGAACCTTCATGCCGGTGTACTTCTTGAAGCCCGTACCGACCGGGATCAGGTGGCCCAGCAGGACGTTTTCCTTGAGGCCTTCCAGCGGGTCGCTCTTACCGGCCAGTGCGGCCTCGGTGAGAACCTTCGTGGTTTCCTGGAAGGACGCACCGGAGAGGAACGACTCGCTCTGGAGGCTGGCCTTGGTGATGCCCAGCAGCAGGGTCTTGCCGTTGGCGGGACGACACTTGGTCGTCTTGGCAGGCTCCTTGCCGTCGGCCTCGAGCTTGGCGTTGATCTCTTTGATCTCGGCCTTGCTGATGACGGTCCCGTCGGGCAGCCCGCTGTCGCCGGCTTCCTTGACCTTGACACTCTTGGCCGCCACCTCGTTGGCCGAGCGGAAGCGGAACTTGTCGATGACCTCGTTGGGCAGCAGGTCCGCTTCGCCCGGGTTCTCGACCCTGACCTTGCGGATCATCTGCGCGACGATGATCTCGATGTGCTTGTCATTGATCGGCACGCCCTGAGCACGGTAAACGTTCTGCACTTCCTCGAGCAGGTAGTTGTAGAGCGCCTCTTCACCCTTGACCCTCAGGATATCCTGAGGAACCAATGGGCCGTCGATCAGCGGATCACCCGCGTCGACAAAGTCGCCGGTGTGGACCAGCAGGTGGCGGTCCTGCGGGACGTGGTGCTCGGCTTCCAGGCCGGCGTCGGACTTGACGATGATGGTCATCTTGCCGCGGCGGCGGTCGCTTCGGAGTTCGACGTCGCCGGAGATCTCGGCCATGACCGCGGCTTCCTTAGGACGACGTGCCTCGAAGATCTCGGTCACCCGTGGCAGACCGCCGACGATGTCGCTGGAGCCTGTGGCTTCACGCGGCTGGCGTGCGAGCATCTGGCCGGCCTCGATTTTCTGGCCTTCCTCGACGTCGATACGTGCCTTCGCGGGCAGGTAATGGAAGTCCAGGATCTTGCCGTCGGAGTCTTCGATGACGATCCGCGGGTGCATCTCGCCCTTGTGCTCGATGACGACCAGGCTCTCGGCCTTGTCTTTATCCTGAGCTTTCTTCTTGCCACCCTTGCCGCCCTGTGACTCGGCCTCGGGGCGGACGGTCTCACCGATAACGATGTCTTCAAAACGGATCACACCCGGCTTCTCGGCGAGGATCGCGGTCCTGTGGAGGTCCCACTGGATCAGGATCTGGCCACGCTTGACCTTTTCGCCGGGCTTGACGCGGATGTAGGAGCCGTACTGAACCTTGAACTTCTCGAGCTCACGGCCCTTGTCGTCTTGAACGATGACTTCACCGTTACGCTTGAGTGCAACAAGCGTCTCGTTGCCGTCCTCGTCGATGGTCGGGACTTCGTTGGCATCACGGATCTCAATGGTACCGGGCTGAGACGCCTGGTAGGCACTTTCGATCAGGCTGGTCGTCGCGACACCACCGGTGTGGAAGGTACGCATGGTCAGCTGCGTGCCGGGCTCGCCGATGGATTGCGCGGCGATGATGCCGACAGCAAGACCTTCTTCGACCAGTCGGCCGGTGGACAGGTCCTGGCCGTAGCACAGGGCACAGATGCCGTGGTGCGATTCGCAGGTCAGACCCGAGCGGACCATCACCGCGTCGATGCCCAGAGCCTCAATCTTGAGGGCGGCCTCGTCGGTGATCAGCTCGTTCTCCGAGACGATCAGCTCGTCGGTGATCGGGTTGCGGATCGTCTCACGCGCGGTCC
>CBDUNP010000192.1:0-6055 GCA_965368605.1 uncultured bacterium
CCCCGGCGTAGGCCAGCGAGAAGACGATCATCGAGAAGAACACCCCGCAGAAGCCGAGCGTGAATGCGGCCTTGCCGGTGCCGGGCGTGGTGGCCTGTCGGGCGCGGTGGAAGGTGAGGTCCAGGTACGGGCACAGCAGGAAGCCGAAGACGGCGGCGGGGATGAACAGCAGGAAGTCGGTGTCGTTCAGTTGGCCGGTGAAGGCGGCCGGGTCGAGCTTGGACCAGAGCCGGCCGGTGGTCTGGGCGTATGCGAACAGGCCAAGCGATACGGCGAAGGTCGCCAAAGCGATCCAGGTATCGCGTTGCGTGTCGGCCCGGCCGATCAGGAGGATGGCGAGGGTGAGGATGCCCGCCGCGGTCAGGCCGAACGGCCCGGCCAGTGCGCCGATGAGGTACGCCTGATACGCAACGGTGATCCAGCCGAACCATCGGCAGGCGGCGCGGTGTTTCTCGGTGATGCGCAGGCTCGCGGCCCGGTCTTTGAGGACATACCCCATCGCAGCGGCCCCGAGGACATTGGGCGTGGCGAACGCGACCCAGCCCCACAGGCCGTAGTCCCTCACCAGCAGCACCGGGAAAAACATCCCGATCACCCAGGTCCACGAGCAACCCAGGAACAGGCCCCACATGATCGCGGCGAGCGGGCCGTGGGTGGGGGGTGGGGCTTGGTTATTAGATTCCGAAGACTGCATTTGTGAGAGTGTACCGCACGAAATAGTCACATGTGAGGGGCCTCAGGTGGTAGGCTTTATACACGAGAAAAATCGAAGTGTTTCAACGTGTCTGACAGTGAATGAGTGTGGCTTTCCCTTTTTCGGGTATCTGATGGGAGCAAGCAATGTCTGAGCCTAAGTGGACTCCTGTGATTGGCCTTCGACGGGTAGCCGTGCGCGTCGCTATCCGACTGCCGTTTGTCGTATTGGGCTGGGCATTGTTCCTCTGGCTGGCGGCACCGGTATTGAACTTTTTAGTCGTCAACATTGCCATCATGGCGATGATCGCATTAGTGTCGGTTGTGCCGGGAACCGCTATCGGGCATGGGATGTCATATGGCATGACAGACGCGGCGGGCATCATAGGTTTTTCAGTCGCGATTATCGTTGTTGCCGGCATCTTGCTTGGTATTTGGGTAGGCACAGAGATCGCCACTTGGCTTCGTCCGATTAACGATTGGCAGTTAGGGATATGCCACATGGCGGCCGCTGGATGGGCTTCGCTCTGGGCGATCAAAGCGACCGTCCTGGAGGAATAGCAGCTTGAATTAGAAAGCGAAAGGGTGAAGCTTTACTTCTTCTCGGCCTTCCCCGCGAGGCGTTGCAGCCGGCGGTGCCAGCGTTCTCTTGCCTGGGCTTTGGGGGTGACGTGGAAGGTGATGGTGGCTTTGCCGACGCGGCGTTCGGCCTTGTCTTTTTTGTGGACGGCCTGGACGACGGACATGTCGAGTGTGATGTTGAACTCGCCGCCGTCGTTGACCAGCGGGTCGAGGTCTTCGCGGGGTTCGATGTTGTAGATCGCCGGGCCGTAGCAGGGGCGGAGGAACTTGTAGTCCAGGTGCTTGCAGACGACGGTGTAGTCGCCGCCGCACTTGCCGAAGACGAACATGCCGCCGGCGACCTCGGAGTTGGCCAGGAGTGATGCGCCGGCCATGGCGGAGTACCAGTTCTTGTTGAACCGGCGGAACGGCAGGACCACGGAGAAGGAGTCCTTGGCGACGTGCTTGAACTTGATCCCGCTGCGGAAGGCCAGCGGGAGGAAGACCCAGGAGCAGACGCGGTGCCAGAAGTTATTTTTGGTGGACAGCCTGGAGATCCGGGCTTCCATGTTGTGTATTTTTTGCTTGAACCAGCCGACCTTGGGGGGCTGAGGCACAGCGCGGATGGGCGTCGAGGGGGCGACCGCGACGGCGGCGGTGTCACCCTCGGCGGTTCCAGTCGCGGTGATCCCCGCAGTATCCGTGGCTGTAAGTTCGGCTGGTTTCATAACTACACACATACTTTAGCCGATCCGGCCGGGCGTATCATGCCTGGGCGGAAAAAACATGTGAAACTCATGAATATTTCGGCTTATTAGAATCACCAGACGCCTTCCGAGGGGTGGCTGTGGCCGGGCGTTGTTCCCGGAATCCCCCAACCACACGGGCCTGACCCGCTTTCAGGCAGGAACTTAGCGGAAGGGCTGGTTCGGCTGGTAGCCGTCGTCCTCATCGTCCTCGTCATCTTCGTCGTCGGTGACGGCTTCGATGCCGGCCTCGCTGCGGTCCAGCGCGGCCTGCTCCTGGCGTTCCTCGTGCCAGCCGGCCTGGACGGCCTCGAGGATCTGCTCGTTGACGTTCTGCCCGGGCTCGGGCTCAAAATCGTCCAACGCCTCGATCATCTTGCGCAGCTCGGTGAAGCGGACGCTGAGCGCATCGACGTCCGGGTGGGCCTCGTCCAGGGCGAGGACGATGTCTTCGATGTCGGTCCAGCCAAAGGTCATGGGCATGGCATCACCTCCCGGTCGGGTAGGGGGCATCGGGCCGCCGCAGCCCGCTATGGGGATTCTATGCGGCAGCGCCGTCATGTAAACACCCCGGAAGCGCCGCGGAAGCCCCGGTTCAATTATCTGTTTCGGCTTGATGGGGTCGTTATTGCAGGTTCACCGGCATGATGACGTACAAAAAGTTAGGCCCGGTCCGCAGGACGCCCGGCTTGTTGGGGGCCTTGAACTCCAGCTGGACCTGGTTGTCATCGACGACTTTGAGGGCATCCAGCAGGTAAGCGGGGTTGAACCCGATCTCGATCTCTTCGCCGGTGTATTCGGCGAGGTCGATGTTGATCTCGGCCTCACCCATCTCCGGGGCGCGGCTGCGTCGGGTGAGCCCGTCGGGCGAGAACGCCATGCGGACGCCCTTGGATTCCTCGTTGGTGAGTAACGCGGCCCGTCGGACACCGCTGATGAACAGGTCGGTCGAGACGGAGGCCTTCTTGTCGCCGTCCTTGGGGACGACGTCTTTGTAGGGCGGGAAGTTGCCGTCGACGAGGTTGCTGGCGAGCTCGGCGTCATCGGTGGCGAAGAGGATCTGATTGTCAGCGATCTTCACACGCACGGTCTGGTCGGCGTCGTCGAAGAGGCGCAGCAGCAGGTTCAGGGCCTTGGTCGGGACGATGGCGGTACGGCCTTCGTCGTGGGCGCTCTTGCAGGCACCCTTGGCCAGCGCCAGTCGGTGGCCGTCGGTCGCGACAACGACGAGCTTCTTCTTGTCGCGTTCGATCAGGACGCCGTTGATGGCGTACCGGCTGTTCTCGCGTGCGGTGGCGAAGATGGTCATGGCGATCAGGCGGTGCAGCTCGCCGGCGGTGATCTCAAAGTCGGCGTCGCCCTGGAACTGGGGGATCTTGGGGAAGTCGGCCGCCGGCTGGCCGAAGACCTTGAACTTGGAGTCCTGCCCGGTGATGTGGGCGACGTCCTGCTCGGTGTGGAGGGTCAGGGTCGGGTCGATGGATTCGCGGACGATCTGCTGGAGCTTGTCGGCGGGGACCAGGGCCTCGCCTTCCTCGGAGGTCTCAACCCGTGCGGTATTCAGGCGCAGGGAGATCTCGCCGTCGGTCGCCGAGAGGGCCAGGCCGTCCTTCCCGGCGGTCAGTTTGACGCATGTCAACGCCGCCCGGGGGGTCCGGGAGGCTACTACGCCCCCGATGACGTTTAACGACTCAACCAGGGCACCGCGATCGCAAATCACCTTCATAGAAATCACCTTTTTTTGAGCAGCACAAGGTACCGCCAGACCCCCGTTCCAGCAAACGAGGCGGGGGTAGACCGGGGGCAAACTGGGGGCAAACCGGGGGTAATCCGGGGGCGGGCCTGGGGGGGCTCCGGGGGCCTTGGGGGCGGTCGCTGATCCGCTTGGACGGCCCCAGACCGGACCCAAGACGGGCCGAAATCTCACCGATAAGAGGGGGTGAGCTTATGGCCCGGCCCGGTGATCTTCACGCGGGCCTTCGACAATGCTGGATGGGAGAAAGCCTGTGAAAACCCGTACCGCCGCCTCGTGCACGCTGTTATCGGCGATTGTTCTGCTGGCCTCGGCCAGCCCCGGCGATGCCCGGTTCGGATTTTATACAGCGGGTCTGAGCCCGGCCGGCCCGGCTGAGCAAGCTACCCCTGCCCAGCCCTCACAGACCGACCCCAAAGCCGATTTAGATACAGGTTCCAAGGCAGATACTAAGACGGACACGCAGCCGGAGGCTACCCGAGAAAAAGGGAAGTCTCCGATCTTCTCGCAGACCGCGGTCCCGCTGGGTGGGAATGCCCACGAGCACCAGATCACCCCCGGGTCCGTCAGTGTCAGCCCCGACTCGTCCAACGTGGCGTACCGCTTGCGTTACGGCAAAGACCTTGGGTTCGATGGATACATCGTCGGTGGGCAGAACCCTGTCGGTGCCAACCGAGTCACCGACCCGACGTTCTCGCCGGACAGCAAGGCGGTTTCGGTGGTGATGGCGGACCGTGGCTGGAAGCTGCGTCAGGGGAAAGTCTTCCTTGAGGGGTATGAACCGGTGTCGCCTCCGCGCTTCAGCCCGGACGGCAATCGGATCGTGTACCTGGCCCGGCTGGAGGAAAAGCGCTTCGTGGTCGAGGGCGATCATTCGCAGCCACTTGCCGATGTCATCCTCTGGGATCAGCTCGTGTTCACTTCGGACTCGGCGGTGCTGGCGTACCCCGCGTTCGACGGGCAGTACTGGCGCATGGTGATTGATGGCGACCCCGGCCCGAACTGGGACAGCTTCGTGACGCCGCCTTTGACTGCGGAACGGGGGCAGCGTGTGGTTTATGTCGCGTTGAAGGACGGGCGGTATCACGTCGTCGACCGACACACCCCGGCACCGAGAAACATGGCCGACCGTTCGGTGGGTGGTTTCCGGTTGATCGACCGGAACCCGGTGTTAAGTGCGGATGGGGATTACTTTGTGTACTGGGCGCTGGGGGATGACCTGGTCTGGCGTCTGTATCAGAACCATGTGCATGTCCCGGGTTACGACGCGGACCGCCCCGGGCAGGTTGTGTTGAGTGACGATGGCCAAACGATGGCGGCGATTTTGAAACGCGGGCCTTACTGGTACGTGGTTCAGAACGGGCAACTCAGTGAGCCCTACACCGCCATCGGGAATAACAGCCTCGTGCTGAGCCCGGACGCTTCCAGGCTTGCCTACGCGGTGAAGAAGCCTCAGGGCTGGGCCGTGGTCGAGAACGATGTTGAGCACCCGGCCTACACCACGATCGCCGCCGACAGCCTGCGTTTCAGCCCCGACGGCCAGCGTTTTGTGTACGCCGCGCTCACGCACGGGCAGTGGTCGGTCATCCTCGACGGGAAGGCGCAACAGCCATTTAATAAGATCGCCACCCGTACGCTGGCCTTCAGCCCGAACAGCCAGAAGCTGGTTTACATCGGGTACAGCGCGGGCACTGCGCATGTGGTGCTGGATGGGGACGTGGTTGGCGGATACGACTACGCCGACCAACTCACCTTCAGCCCGGACAGCGAGCACCTGGTCTGGCTGGCCTCCGATGGCGAGCAATACTTTCTGGTCGCCGATGGCACGCCCAGCCATGAAACTTTTGACGAGCCGTTGGCGGGGGCTCGCATCCATTTTGCGAACAACCTGAGTTGCCACACGGTGGCGATCCGTCGGCCGGGCCCGAGCTTTGTGCGAATCGCGCTGAAGCTGTCGGTGCCGGAGAAGAAGCCCGCGCCGCAGAAGGAAGACACCTACGACCCGGACACCACGCCCGTCCCGAATGAGCCGGCGGGAGTGGAGTCTCCGTTCGTTGAGGTGCCGACGGAGTGAGGCGCACCGTGCATCGAACACCGCCGACCGTGGGTTACGCCGTTTACTTTTTGGGCTAGGTTTACACTGCAACCACGGGCTGGCGATGCTCCATCGGTGAGGCGGGGAGGTCGTCCGCATCCTCCGGCTCGGTCAGTGTGGCCAATTCACCAAGCAGGAAGCTGTCATCGCAGAGGTCGGCGACAGAGTCCACGATGCGGTCGGGGCGGTAGGCGAAGTTGACCAGGT
>CBDUNP010000193.1:0-6047 GCA_965368605.1 uncultured bacterium
GGACGCTGCCGATCACGTTTGTGATGGTCCCGATCACCTGGCTGTGGCTGACGCGCGGGCTCAAATCCGGACAAGCGTTGGAACTGCCGGAGGTTGGCCGATGGCGCACCGAGGAAGTGCGCACCCTGGCCGTGTTCGCGGTCACCGCGCTGCTGTGGATCACACGCAAGGAACCCTTCGGCGGGTGGAGCGAACTGACCGGCATGACCAACGCGCACGACAGCAGCGTCGCGCTGCTCGCGGTGTTGGCGATGTTCCTGATCCCCAACGGCAAGGGCGAGAAGCTGCTGGACTGGGACACCGCTAAGCGCATCCCCTGGGGGATCCTGCTGCTCTACGCCGCGGGGATCGCCATCGCACGCGGGTTCACCAGCTCCGGCTTGAGCGAAACACTCGCGCAGTCACTCCAGAGCGTTTCCAAGCTCGACCTCATCGTCATGATGGGGCTGATCTGCCTGTGCATGACGTTCCTGACCGAGATCACCAGCAACACGGCGACGACGAATGTGATGATGCCTGTACTGGTGTCGATGTCGATCGCCGGCGCGATCGAGCCGAAGCTGATTATGGTGCCCGCGACGATCAGCGCGAGCTTCGCGTTTATGCTGCCGGTCGCGACACCGCCTAATGCGGTGGTGTTCGGGGCGGGCGGGGTGACGGTCAACACGATGGCCCGGGAAGGGATTGTCCTGAACCTCGTCGGCGTGGTGATCGTGACGGGGGCGTGTTACTTCTTGTTTGGATAAGTCGGGTCTTTAGCACGTTCAATGCAATTGCAACCCGGTCCGTTATCTGCCGCGACGAGTCGCGGCGCTTCGTTGGGGGATTCCGGTGGGTTTTGTTTTGGCGTGCGCTGGCTTGATTCCCGCCTGCGCGGGAATGACGTATAAAAAAGTGTTACGCTATGAATATACGCTGAGGCGGGCGCGTGTATATGTATGTGTATGTGGTGCCCGGGTATTAAAGGCGGTCGCGGCTGGCCCAGAGGCCGAGGGCGGGGTTGGGGACGTAGAAGAAGGGTTGGCCGTCGGTGTCGTTGTGCCAGCCTGGGGTTAGGGTTTTTGGGTTGTATTGCTTGGCCGCGTCGCTGTATGCGCGGTAGCCGTACCCGACGGACTCGACTTCTTGCTGCGTGACGCCGGTGTCTGGGCAGTAGGTCACGTTGAAACGGCCTTCGGTGGAGCCGTGGATCAGGTGCGCCGCGGCGGAGAGGTTGCCGGCGAGTTCGGGGTCGGCCTTGATGGCGGCGAGGGTTTTTTCGGTGCCACGGTAGCCGTACTTTCGGATCAGTTGGTCGATCTGGGGGTCTTCGCCGAAGCCGCTGAGGCCGGGCGCGAGGACGATCAGCTCGCCGTCGTCCGCCATCGCCATGCGTGTGCGGTAGATGGCTTTGTCGCCGAGCCAGGTGGTGTGGAACTCTTCGGGGTCGAGGTAGACCACGCAGCGTTTGATGGGTTTGTCCATCACCTGGAAGTTGATCTGTCGGCTCAGCTCGGCGGCGGCCTGGAAGGTGTCGTGATCGTCGCCGAAATACAGGCCGCGCAGGACGGTGTCGTTGTCCTGCGTGCCAACAACGGTGAGGCAGAAGCTGATGGGCAGCGCGTCGCGGACAAAGCGGTCGAACGCGCTATTCAGCGCACGGCGGACGGGGGTGTCAACCCGGCCCATGATCGACTCCATCCCACAGACCGCGCCGAGGAAGTGAGACTTGTCGATCGTGTCCTTGCCGCCGACGCCGATGAGGATGTTCTTGGTGTAGTTCGCCAGGCCGATGACCTCGTGGGGGACGACCTGGCCGACCGAGAGGATCATGTCGTATTGGCCGTCGAACAGTTGGCTGTTGACCGCGACCTGCATCGGTTCGGTGAAACGTCCGCCTGAGAGTTCGCTGATTTCATCGGCGCTGAGTTCGCCGAGCACTTTCAGGTCGGTCCGCCAGCGGTGCGGGAGGATGCGGTCCATCGGTATCCGGTCGCCGAACATGCGCACGCACTGCGCCTCGGTCATCGGGACGTGCGTCCCCAGGGCGGGCATGATGTCGATGTGGACCGACTCATGCAGACGGTCCCAGAGGTAGGCGGTGATCTCGCCGGCGCGGGCGTTGAGGCGTGTGATGTCCGGCGGGAGGATGAGCAGACGCGAGACGTCTTTCAGCTCGCGTTCGATGTAGGCATCGAGGTGCGCTTCGAGGTCCTTCGGGGTGATGACGTGGTCTGCGCCGCCGATGTGTAGGTTGGTGCTCATGGGGTGTCACCCGTGCGGGGTTAGCGTTGCACGCGTGCGTTGCCTTCCCAGATGCTCCAGACCTGCGCCTCGTCGGCGGGCTGGGCGTAGTCGGTGTACATCGTGGCTGCGAGTGCGCCACCGGCCCAGCCGAACTGGGCGCATTTTTCGGATTCCCACTGCTTGAGGATGCCGTAGAGCAGGCCCGCGGCGAACCCGTCGCCGCCGCCGATGCGGTCGACCACGCCGATCTCTCGGGGTTTGATGACGTGCCAGTCGTCGCCGGCGGAGACGATCGCGCCCCACTGGTGCAGGTTGACGCTGACGACTTCGCGGAGGGTGGTCGCGTAGACGCTGGTGTCCGGGAAGGTCTGCTTCACCCGGCCGATCATCTCCTTGAAGCTGTCGATCTTCTGATCGATGCCTTTGCCCCCGGCGTCCGGGCCCTTGATGCCAAGGCACAATTGGAAGTCTTCCTCATTGCCGATCAGGATGTCGGCGTGGCTGGCGATCTCGCGGAAGACCTCGGCGAGCTCGGCCTCGCGGCCGACCCAGAAGCTGGCGCGGTGGTTTAAGTCAAAAGAAATCCGCGTGCCGTTGCTCTTGGCGATGCGGACGACGTCCAGGCAGAACTGGCTTGTCTCGGGCGAGAGTGCGGCGATGAGGCCTGAGAGGTGGACGATCTGCACGCCGTCCCGTGCGAAGGTCTTGTCTAGGTCGAAGTCTTTGGCGTTCAGCATCCGGCCGACCTCGCCGGCGCGGTCGTTGGCGACTCTCGGACCGCGCGAGCCTGCGCCGCTGTCTGCCAGGTTGATCTGATGGCGATACCCCCAGGGGCCCCCGGGGTCGAAGTCCTTGCCTTCGTATTCCATGTGGCGGCCGGCGAGGTTGTCTTTAATCAACCGCGACATCGGGCTGCCCTTGACGAAGGCGGTGAGGATCTTCACACGCATGCCAAGAAACGAGGCGATGCTGCCGACGTTCGACTCGGCGCTGGTCGCCTGGAGCTTGAAGGTGTCGCTGCAGTGGAAGGGTTGGCCGTCGACGGGGGTCAGGCGTGCGCCCATGCTTGTGGGGATCACCATCTCGTAGCGGCTGTCGGGTCGTAATTCAATCATGGGATTCCTCTCGGGGAGGAGTATAGAAAGCCTGGATACGAATGCCAGCCGGTCAACGCACAATCCTTGCGCCGCCGCCGCCGGCGACGTGCTTGAGTTCCTTGAGGGTGATCTGTGAGGTGTCGCCGCGCGTGGTCTGGAGCAGTGCGCCGTGTGCGGTGCCCAGGTTCACCGCGGTTTGTGGGTCATCGCCGGAGAGGAAGCCGTAGGCGAAACCGCTTGCGAATCCGTCGCCGCCGCCGACCCTGTCTTCTATAATAAGCCGGTCAAAGTTCGGGCCTTGATAGAAGGTGTCGGTCTCGGCCCAGTAAAGGATCGCCGACCAGTTGTTCTCGCTGGCGTTGAGGACTTCGCGCAACGTCGTGCCGATGACTTTCAGGTTCGGGTAATCCTTGGCGACCCGGCGGACCATCTTTTTATAGTTTTCGATCGGGAGTTCTTTGAGGTTTTCATCCTCGGCACCTTCCACGTCGTAGCCGAGCACCTTCTGGAAGTCTTCTTCGTTGCCGATCAGGCAGTCGATGTATTGCACCAGAGGCTTGGTGGCGGCGATGGCTTGTTCGCTGGACCAGAGCTTGGAACGGAAGTTCAGGTCGTAGGACACGATGGTGCCGGCGTCATGCGCGGCCTTGAGCGCCTCGGCGGCGACGAGCTTGGTGCTTTCGCTGAGGCAGGTGAAGATCCCGCCGGTGTGAAGCCAGCGCACGCCGCGCTTAGCAAATAGATCATTCCAGTCCACGTCGCCGGGCTTCATCTTGGAGGTTGCGGAGTGTCCGCGGTCGTACATGGTGACGCTTGCGCGGACGCCGGCGCCGACTTCGGTGAAGTTCAGGCCGACGCGCGCATCACGGCCGACGCCGTCGTAGGCGAGGACGTTCACGTCTGAGGTGTCGACGCCGCCGGCGCGGGCGTGGTTCAGGATGATCTTGCCGACGGGGTTATCGACCAGCGCCCCGACCCAGCCGGTGCGCATCCCCAGGCGTGACAGCGCGTAGGCGACGTTGTATTCGCCGCCGCCGACGTGGACCTCCAGCAAGTCGGTGAACTCGACGCGCCCGTGCCCCGGCGGGGACAGGCGCACCATGCACTCGCCTAAGGAAACAAGGTCCAGCTCACAATCCGATTCGGCGCGGGGAGATAAAGACACAGCCAGGGACTCCTTGATAGGCGACGCCAGCCGGGACCGTGCCCGGCCGACATGAAATCATAACAGAACCACACCCTTGATCAGGCCCGACCCGGGCGCTAACCAGTCGTCAAACACCCCGGGCCAGTCGGCGAGGCCGCTGCGGTGGGTGATCCATTTCGTGACATCGACCCGGCCGGCCTCGATCAACTCGATGATCTGGCGGAAGTCTTGGCCGGTCGAGTTTCGGCTGCTCAAGAGCGTCAACTCTCTGCGGTGGAACTCGGGGTCGTCAAACGCGATCTCGCCCAGCACCAGCCCGACGAAAACAAGCCGGCCGCCGCTGACCGGGAGCCTGAATGCCTGCTGCATCGATGCGCGGTTGCCGGTCGCGTCGAACACGATCAGCGGGGGCTCATCAAATGAGTCGGCCCACTGGGCTTCGATGGGTGTGCCGGTGTCCAGCAGCATTGTGTTGATGCCTAAGAGGTCGCGTGCGGATTGCGTGCGTGCTTCGCTCAGGTCGATGCCGATCACCTCGGCGCCGGCGACCTTAGCAAACGTCGCGACGGTCAGGCCGATGGGGCCGAGCCCGATGACGGCGACGCGATCGCCTTTAGATGGTGCTGCGCGGTCGACCGCGTGCTTGCCGATGCCGAGCGTCTCGACCAGGGCGAGTGTGTCGAAGTCGAGTTTGTCAGATGGGTGCAGCTTGTCTGCGGGGACGATGATGCGCTCGCGCATGCCGCCGTCGGTCTGCACGCCCAGGCATTTGAGTTGCTGACAGCAGTTAGTTTTCCCGGCTCGGCAAGGCGGGCAGTCGCCGCAGGTCATGTAAGGCTCGACGGCGCAGCGGTCGCCGGGCTTGACGTTGGTTACCCCCCCACCGACGGCGATGACCTCGGCGCCGAGTTCGTGGCCGAGGATGCGCGGGTAGCTGAAGTAGGGCTGCTCGCCACGGAAGGCGTGGATGTCGGTGCCGCAGACACCGATGCGGTGGATACGGATCAAGGCCTCGCCTTGGCCGGGTGCGTCGGGTTCGCTGGTGTCGATCAGCGAGAATCGGCCGGGCTCGTCGAGGATAAGGGTTTGCATGGCGTGTTCACTTACCACTAAACGTTAAGGCCCTGGTAACGCTCGATGATCAGGTTGAGGTATTCGTCCTGGTCCATCGCCCAGTAGGTATCCGAGAAAACTTCGACTTCATCCAGCCCGTTGAACCCGGCGGCCCGTGCCCAGCCGGCGATGGTGTTGATGTCGATGCAGCCGTCACCCATGAGCCCGCGGTCGTTGAGCATATCGCGGGTGTTCAGCCGCCAGTCGCAGAGGTGCAGGCCGAAGAGTGTGTGCTGCTTGCCGGCGAGTTCGATTTCTTGTTGAAGGTCCGGGTCCCACCAGACGTGGTAGACGTCGACCGCGATCCCGACCATCCGGCTGCGCAGCTGCTCGCAGATCAGGCGGGCCTCCTGCATGCGGTTGATGCACGAGCGGTCGCCGGCGTACATCGGGTGCAGCGGTTCGATCGCCAGCTTCACGCCCCGGTCAACCGCCTGCGGCAACAATGCGCCGATGCCGTCCGT
>CBDUNP010000194.1:0-6034 GCA_965368605.1 uncultured bacterium
CCCTGATCCACGGCAAGCCCGACCGCATGCGCTCGGTCATCTGGCCCATGCTCGACAACAAGTTCCTCCAGCAGAAGGGCGTCGGCATCAAGCTGCTGCTGCCGTTGGACCTGCGCCACCTGATCCACCGCGAGACCCCCGCCTTCTTCGAAGAGGCCCGCCTGGACAAACAGCACCTGATCGACCGCCTGACCTGGTCCGGGGCCACCCTCTACGACATCTGCACCAACCGCCTGCACGCCTGCCAATCCGGAGACAATCCCACCGGCGACAGCTCGAGCAAACCGATCCAGCTTATGGACCTGTTTCAAGCCGACGTCTCGCGTGACGCTGTGATCGATTCTCTGGACCAGATGCAGCAGCCCCGCGACGCCTTCAAGTTCCTGTACAACCTGATCCAGGAACACTGCCGGCTGAGCCCCGAAGACGACCCCAGCTTCAAGATCGCCCGGATCACCCTGGACAACGTCCGCCGAGCCCAGGCCCAGCGCGTCCAGGAACTGCACCGCGGCCTCGGCCCAGCCTAATCTATTATACAGCAAAATAACTCGTCCACCCCGCTGTAAAACAGCGCCGCTGTATTGTGCAGCAATTCAGGCACTACCGCGCGAATGCCTATTTTTCGCGCATGCATGATTATATATTCATCATCAAGCCTGATTTTTTTCGCCCGTTATTGCGCTGCAATCAAGCCTTGATCATATTTAGTCCGCCGCGCTTCTTCCCTGGCACAGCAGTTGCAATTAGTGATGTAGCAGATCGGATAGGCCAATCTGTAAGCATACGAAATCTTGAACGATTGCACCCAGTAAGAAGGAACTCACTGACATGTCAGAAACAATCCACTCCGGTGTCTGGTCCCGTAACCTGGCACTGCTCGCCGCAGCCACCGCTGCGACGCTCGTGGGCACCGCCCCCGCGCAGGCCGATGACGCCCCACCGGTCAACACAGGCAAGGTCGCCTTCTCCACCGGTTTCGACGTCACGACCGAATACTGGTTCCGCGGCCTGGGCCAGGAAAACGAGGGCCTGATCCTCCAGCCTTGGGTCGATGCCACCTTTGAACTCTACGCCAGCGACGACCTGACCCTCACCGGTTCGGTCGGCCTGTGGAACAGCGTCCACGACGCCGTCCCCGGCGACTCCTGGTACGAAGCCGACTTCTACGCCGGCATCGGTGCCGAGATGGGCAAAATCGCCATCAGCGCCACATACATCAACCTCTACAACCCCGCCGGCGGCGACATCTTCGCCGAAGAAATCGACTTCGGTCTCAGCTACGACGACTCGGAACTCTGGGGCGATGACGGCTTCGCGCTGAACCCAAGCGCCACACTCGCCTTCGAGATCGATGGCGGCTCAGACAACGGCTCCAACAAGGGCACCTACCTGGAACTCGCCATCGAGCCGGGCCTGGAAGACATCTTCGACAGCGCCAGCACCCCCGTCGACCTCTCCATCCCCGTCACCCTCGGCCTGGGCCTGGAAGACTACTACGAAGACGGCATGGGCAACGACGACACCTTCGGCTTCCTGGACATCGGACTGGTGTTCAGCACCCCGCTGGATAACCTGATCCCCGCCGACTACGGCGCCTGGACCGCCAGCTTCGGTGTACACGCCATCTTCCTCGGTGACTCCGCCGAAAACATCAGTGAAGCCTTCGGCACCGGCCACGATGATTCCAGCATCTACGCCGTCTTCGGCCTCACCATGGAATACTAAGAAGCTCCACGTATTCGGTATCTCTCGTACCAATACTAAAAGCCCACGTTTACCTAGGCGTGGGCTTTTTTATGCGCGTATTTAAATGTACTGAGCCCCCCACCTATCAAACGATCCTATCCCCACCACCGACTTAAACCGGTCGATCACCCCCGAAGCCCACGTTCTTTAAACGTGGGTTCTTCCGACCAGCCCCCCTCACCCCGCGATCTGATCCAGCGCATCAATCAACTGATCCAGCTGCTCGCCCGTATTAAACGCCCCCGGACTCACACGCACCGCACCGTCCGGGAACGTCCCCAGCCGACGGTGTGTGTACGGCGCACAGTGCAGGCCCGGCCGAACCGCGATCCCAAAACTATCATCCAGGATCGAGCCCACGTCCGGCGCATCAAAACCATTGATGTTCAGGCTCACCGTCCCGACCCGCCGTGTCGCGTCGCGCGTCCCGTACACCGTGAAACGCTCATCCTCCGCAAACCGGTCGATCAGCGTCTGCACCATCTGCTGCTCGTGTTCGAGCGTCGCGCCCAGCCCCTGCTTGTTCACGTAGTCAACGCCCGCGCCCAGTCCGACGAGCCCGACCGTGTTCGGCGTGCCGCCTTCCAGGTAATGCGGGAACTCCGCCGGCTGCGTCGGCGTCGAGGAATCCCCCCCGGTCCCGCCTTCACGCCAGGGATTCAGCCGCTTCGCGTCATCGACATCCAGCGACGATCCCGGACAACGCTCGCCGAGATACAACGCCCCCGTGCCCGTCGGGCCCAGCAGCGACTTATGCCCGGGGAACGCCAGCAGGTCGATGTTCATCGCCTTGACCGACACGGGCACCACCCCGGCCGTCTGCGCCGCGTCCAGGCAGAACAGCACGTCGTGCTCACGCGCAATCGCGCCGACCGCCGCCACGTCCTGGATCGTCCCCAGCACGTTCGACGCATGCGTCATCACGATCAGTCGCGTGTTCGGCTTGATCGCCTTGCGCACGTCCTCCGGATCGATAAACCCGTCGTCATCAAACGTGATGCGTGTCAGTTCGATCTGCTTACGATCCGCCATCGCCTGCAAAGGCCGGCTGACCGAGTTGTGCTCCAGATCGGTCGTGATGACATGCGCACCTCCGGGGGCGCCCCCGCCGTCTCCTAACACGCCCTTGATCGCCATGTTCAGCGCATCGGTCCCATTCAGCGCAAACACCATGCGCCCGGGATCGTCGGCCTCGAACAGCCGACACAGCTTCAGACGGACCGCGTCCAGCATCTGCTCCGCCGCCACCGCCATCCGGTGCCCGGCCCGACCGGGGTTCGCCGCGTCCTCCGAGAGGAACTTGACCATCGCCTCGTTCACGCCCGGCGCCTTGGGAAAACTCGTCGCCGCGTTATCGAAATAAATCATTGCGTCACTCATACGCTCGGCAACCCCTGCACACGCCGCCAGGCGCTTAGCTGTCCAAAGTGTGTGTTCTCATGCACCAGCATCAGGTAAGGCAGCGCCACCGCAGCCGTCGGCATCACCTTCACCCAACGCTCCAGCGTGATCGGCTTGGCCCACACCGCGTCGCCCGCCTCCTGCAAAGCCTTCGCAACCTTCTCGTGCCCATCCACAAACTCCCCAACCAGCTCGTCCTTCGGCGAGTACACCGATCGCTTGTCCAGGGGCTTGCTCTGCATCCCAAACGGATGGTCTTTCGGGTCGTCAAACGGCTCGCCCTTGATGACCTTCTCGATCACCGGCAGGTACGCGTTCAGGTGGCTGAGCACCCACGCCGGATGGTTCATCCCCGGCCCGGGCTGTTTAGCCAGCTGGTCATCCTTCAGGTCCGCGACCAGGTTCTGACCATACGCCAGATTCTTGTTCCAGCTAAACAACAGGCCTTCGATTGCACTCGACATAAGGTGCCCTTAGTAAATAGATAGTTAAAACTTTTAAAATAACGGCGGCAACCCGATCGCACGACGCCAGGCAGAGAGCTGCCCACAATGCAGCCCCAGGTGCGAGTTAAAAATAAACGTCAACGCATCACCCACCGTCGGCATCCGCTCACGGAACCCCTCGATCGGATTCTCCGCGGCCAGCGCATCCGCATCCAGCTGGTCCATCACCGGCATCAGGGCCTCGATACTCTTATCCAGTTCGTCAAGCAACGTCTGCTTCGCGGGGTACGCCCCGGCTTCACCGACAGGCGTTGATTGCTTACCAAACAGCGCGGGCCAGCCCTCCGGCGGCACGTACCCCGCCCCGGCGATCTTCGCGGCCCCCGCCATCGTCACCACCAGATGCCCCACGATCCACGCGGGATGATTCATCCCCGGGCAGGGCTGGTGCGTCATCTGATCCTCTTCAATGCCCGCGAGCAGTGTCTTGAGAAAGCCCACATTAAACTTCAGGCTGTGCTTAACCGTGCTGTCAATCGACATACATCAACTCCGGGAAATACCTCGCGACGCCCACCGATCACGCACCGACATACTTGGCGTAAATACCCTTGGCGACGTTCGCGTGCTTGGTGCCCTTCACGATCGCCCGGCCATCGTTAAACAGCGTCAGCTCGTAAGGCTCGCCGTTGTCGGTGATGTCCGCGCGGAGCATGAACTTGTTCGCGGTGACCTTGCCGTGCGACTCCAGCCGCTGGGCGATCTCATCAAAGTCCAGCTTCTGCCCGTTGGACTTCTGCGTCAGCTGCACCGCGTTGCGACCGCACAGCGTCGTCGTCGAGCTGCCGAACATCCCGTCCAGGTACTCGAAGTTACGCTTCTTACAGCACTCGCAGTCGCCGACGTCATACGCCCGTGCGACCTTGAACTGCTTGAATGTATTAGCCCACATATCAAAGTTCAGCATCGTCGGGCTGACCACGTCCAGGTTCCCGGTGAGGATCTTCAACGCCTCGGCCACCTGATAATTCGACACGATCGAAACCGCCGGCCCGATCACCCCGGCCGTATCACACGTCGGGTTCACACCCGGCGGCGGGGCCTGCTCGAAAATACAACGAAGACACGGCGTCGCCTGCCCGTTCTTCTCCCACTGCGTCTCGCCCGTCTCGCCGGGCTTAACGGTGTGTGGCAGGATCGCGTACGAAGCGCCGACCGTCCCGACCGCACCGCCGTACACATACGGGATCCCGTGCTTGACCGCGACATCGTTGGCCAGGTACCGCGTCTCGAAGTTATCGACGCCGTCCATGATCAGGTCGACCTTGCCGACGCCCGGCAGCCCGGTCGCCAGCTTCTCGATATTCGTGTGGTTCACGTCATCGACGATCGCCTCGACGGTCACCTGCGAGTTGATCCCCGCGATCTTCTGCTTGGCGGCCTCGGCCTTGGGGATCCCGTTGGCGACATCACTCTCATCAAACAGCACCTGCCGTTGAAGATTCGTGATCTCGATAAAGTCGCGGTCAACGATGATCAGATGCCCGACGCCGGCACGGGCGAGCATGTTGGCGATCACCGTCCCCAGCGCGCCGCAGCCGACGACCAGGACCTTCGCGTCCATGAGTTTCCGCTGCCCCGCTTCGCCGAACCCGGGGAGGAGCATCTGCCGGTGATATCGTTCTAATTCCTGACTCATCGTTGCCACTTCATCTTTCTTACTTAGTCGTTCGTGTCGGCCAACTCAATCCGCTTGCCCATCCCGATCCGGTCTTCCGTCACATACCCGATCGCCCGGTAAAAGTTCATCACCGGCTTGTTCGATTCCCTAATCTGCAAGTTCACCTTCGGGCAGCCCAGCTCCTTCAGCCGGCGCTCCGCCGCCTCGACCAGCAGTCGGCCGTAGCCCTTACGCTGGTGCTCGGGATCCACCGCCAGGTAGTTCAGCCAGCCGCGGTGGCCCTCGTAGCCCGCCATCACCGTCCCGACCAGCTGCCAATCCAGCTGCGCGATCAGGAACAACTCCGGCTGAAACCTGATCTTCGTCGCGATGTCCTTGTGGGGATTGTTCTGCGGCGTGACCAGCCCGCACTGCTCCCAGAGGTTCACCACGTTCGTGATATCCGCTTCCTGGTAAGGCCTGATCTCAAAAGGCATGGCTTGGGCCTCCTGCCCACGTGAATCGTTTATCCCGCGACATTGCTCCCACCCTCGACCGGGTCGACACGCACGCCCTGCTCCTTGAGGTACTCGTGAGCGGCCTTGATCTCGTCCTCCTCGCCCTCGAAGAGGACCGCCATGATGCCGATGTCTTTCTGCACGCTCGCCTGACGGATATCAAACATCACGCCGGGGAACCGCGTCGCCATCTTCCACAGGCAAGGCTCGTTCTGCCGCCCGCCCTCAAACGTCAGCCAGGATTTATTCGTAGTCTTTGCCAT
>CBDUNP010000195.1:0-5953 GCA_965368605.1 uncultured bacterium
CGTTAGAGGTGTACAACGCCCCGGCCTGGATGTTCAGGATGCCGACGCCGCCATCTTCGTTGGTCGACCCACCGATGTAGCTGCTGCCGGTGACGTTAAGCGTCGAAGGCGTCACGCCGTCGGTCCCGTTGACCGTCAGGACACTGGTCGCGGTGCCAAGGTTGTTCGTGTCGCTGTCCGCGATCGTGAGGATGTTAGCGGTCACCGAGCCGCCGTTGGTGACGCTGAGCGTGCCCTGGCCCTCGTTGCCGACGAACAGCCCCGCGCCGCCGGTGACGCTGAGGCTGGACCCCATGCCGTCGACTGACACGACGCCGATGGTGTTGTCATTGACCCCGATCGCGAATGAGCTTGAGGGATTGCTGAACGACGCGCCGTTGGTAATCAGCAGGTTGCCGTCCCCGCCGGCTTGACCGATCTCGACAGCGCCGCTGACCGTGACGCTCGAACCGAGGCCGTCGACTTCCAGCAGGGCCGTCCCGCCGGCGCCGGTATTGAAGACCTCCAGCGATGCGGTCCCGGTCGTGAGGTTCATAGTTGAACCGGACAGCACGTGCATCACGCCGTTGGTAATATCGACATTGGTGTTACCTCCGCCGGTATAGCTCGCCCCATTGGTCAGGTTGACGACCGGCCGATCCACGCCGCCCAGGACGTAGTTACTCGTGCCGGAGTTGAAGTTGCCGGTATCGACGTTCAGCGTCCCGCCGGTGTGGAAGAACTGGCTGAACCCCAGACGCGTCCAGGAACTGGTGTTGATCGTGCCGCCGGTCAGGTCGACCCGTGCGTTGGAGCCGAGCGTCGTGTCGCCGTCCACGGTCAGCACAGCCCCGTCCTCGACGATCAGCAGGTTGCGCGCGGTATCGCCCGAGGTCGCGCCGGTCCCCATCAGGAAGTTGCCGCCGACATCGACGGTCGTGCCGACGCCACTGAAGGTGGTGGTGCTGTCCGAATCACCCTTGGTCTGCCCGATCAGCAGGTTTGTTGTGGTCGACAGGCTCGATCCGGAGAGGACCGAAAGCCCGCCATCGTTGGTCGAGGCGACGTTGATGTCGGCGATGAAATCCGCCGACGCGCCGTTGATCAGTTCAAGCGTCGGCCCGCCTGACGCGCCGTCGAGCGTGAGCGAGGGGCTGGCAAGCTGGGGTGTGAAGACGCCGCCATCGATCGTGAGTGTGCCGCCGTTGAGGTTGAGGTTGGTCCCCAGCGAGTTGTCGAAGTCGTCCACGGTGACCTGGCCGCCATTAATGTTGACCGTGCCGCCTACGTTAGTGAATGTCCCGTTGACCGTGGTGGCGCCGCCGTCCTGGGTGAACGAGGAGGTGACGCTGATGTCCAGGTCGCTGGCCTGCACGGTGCCCCCGTCGACCAGCAGTGTCGCGGCGGGCGCGACGCTAAGCGTGTTGGTCACGTCCAGCGAGCGTGCCGCATCGATGCCGAAATTGTCGAACTGCCCGCCGAAGGTGATGCCCAGGCCCGAGGCGCCGGTGATCTGCAGTGTGCCAGCGGTCCAGTTCGGCGTCAGCGATCCGATCGCGTCGACCGACAGCGTCCCGCCTTCGAGGTTGACCGCTCCGGTGGGTGCGAACGTCCCGCCGGAAGTGATGCTGAGCGTCCCGCCGTCACGGATGCTAGTGTCGCCGCCGACGTTGAGCGTGCCCGTGCCCACATCAAGCAGAGATGTACCGGAGTCGGTCGCGGTCGAGCCGACGACCAGGCCGTTGGTCACGGTCAGTGCGCCGGTCGAGAGGTTGACGGTGGTGGCCCCCGCGCCGCCAGAGTTGGACAGGTCCTGGTTGTCGATCGTCAGCGCGTTGATGGTCGTCGCCGAGGCCGGGCCGGTGATCGTCTTCGTGACCTCATCGGTGATGAAGACGTTATCGCTGACGCCCGGCACGGTCCCGCCGCTCCAACTCCCGCCCCCGTCCCAAGGGCCGCTGGAAGGCAGGGTCCAGAACTTGCCCGCCGAAGCGCCGGTATAGAACTGCCCGAAGATCTCGTTGCCACTGTCACCGCCGATCTCTCGGATCTCGACGTAGTCGAACGCCGTATCCGAGACGAGCCCGCCGAAGTGCAGCACGTCCTTAGGTGACTCGAAGTTGAACGTGTTCACCACCGAGCCCCCGGCCCCGCCGGAATACAGCGTGATATCAAACGTCGAGTTCGGCGCATCCGTCGGGTCCACAAACTGGAACCCCAACGAAAAGACCGGCGCCGCGATCGCGATGTTCAGGTTCTCCACCCCGCTGATCGCCAGGTCCGGCGTCCCGGGGATCAGGGCTGTCTGCTCGCTGAACGATAACGAGCTCCCCGCCGGTGTTGTGAATGTCAGGTCACCCACCACGCCGCCGACCTGCGTGCTGATGGCCGGCTGCGCCGTCGCACCGCTCTGATTCACGAAGATCGTCTCGTCATTAATCTCGGCGATCGTCTGAGCCCCGGCCGTCGGCGTCAGCCCCAGAGATAAACTCAGCGCCGCAAGCAGCGAGGTCGGAAGGAGATTCAAGCTAGCGTTCGACATCGTTAGGCTCCGTATCGAGTCGTAATAAGAGAGACAGGATCAAGATAGCGCCCGTCGCGACGCAAACGCGCCTCGAAAGGTTAACCGGCGAAATGCCTTGTATACATGTGTGTCACAGCTCCCGCCCTGAAGATATAGATAGGGTGTGAACATATCAGAACAAGGTTGTGTACACAAGATAAATTGTGCGACTGATCTCTTATAAATCGTATCTGTGGCAATGCTTGAGATGAATCAAAGGCTGACACCCGTGATTGATCAGACGAATGAGTATTGTGAATAACAGGTCAATCTCCAAACACCTGTCACGATCACGCATTAACCCGTGTGTACGCCATCACAAGTGCGTCCTGTCCGATGCCTTGTTAATCTATCTCCACTTATGCCTTGGACGATCTACCGCTACATCCTTAAAGAGCTGCTGAAGCTCATGATCCTCTCGTCGCTGGTCCTCGTGACGATGATCAGCTTCGCCGCCGCGATCAAGCCCATGTCCGACGGGCTCCTAGGCCCCGGGGCCATGCTCAAGTTCGTCGGGTACTCCGCACCCACCATGCTCGGCTTCGTCCTCCCCTTCGCCGGCGCCTTCTCCAGCACACTCGTCTTCATCCGCATGGCCTCCGACAACGAGGTTCTCGCATGCTCCGCCAGCGGGATCAGCTACGCCAAGGTCCTCGCCCCCGTCGCCGCCCTGGGGCTGGTCCTGACCATGGGGCTTTTCTATCTCTCCAACTTCGTCGTCCCCGGCTTCTACCGCGCCGCCGCAGAAACCCTCGAAAGCGACATGATGTCCGTCCTGGTCACCCAGCTCAACCAGAACCGACCCTTCACAGAAATCGAAGGCTACGTCATCTACGCAGACGCCGCGATCCAGAAGCCCATCCCCGACGCACAACGCAAAATACTCGAGAGAGACCTGCCGTTAGGCACCTTCGCAGCCAAGCACATCAAGCTCCAAGGCGTCGCGGTAGGGGAGCTGGATGAAAAAGACGTCGTCCGCGCCGACAGCACCGCACGCGAGGCCAACATCCTCCTGTTCCAAGGCCCCGAAGGCTCGTTCTTCACACTCAAACTCCTCGACGCCATGCGCACGCTCCCCAACGCCGGCGACCTGGAGTACTCCGAGTCCGCCGAGATCGGGCCGATCGATATCCCAAGCCCCTTTGGCGACGACCCCAAGTTCCTCTCCTGGCCCCAGCTCCGCAGGCTCTACAACGACCCCGACCGATTCAAGGATGTCCAGGAAGCCAAGCTGGGGCTGGCCCGTCAGGTCGCCGTCGCCGAGCTGCGCACCTCGATCCGCCAGCAGATGAAAAACGAAAACGGCCAAACCGGCGTCGTCCTCTCAAGCGGTCGGCAGGGCTACCTCATCAAGAGCCCCTCCGTGCGCACCGTCCGCGGCGCCCTGATCCTCAAAGCCATGCCCGATCGTCCCATCACCATCGAATACCCCATCCACACCGCGGAGCATCCCTACGACGGCCCGATCCAGCGCCGCATCGAAGCCCAGGCCGGACGCATCGCCATCGAAGCCCCTAACGAGATGCAGCCCATCCTCGAACCTCACGCCTCGATCGAGCTCAGCGAGGTCCGCATGTTCCGCGTCCCCGGCACCGAAGCCATCACTGAAAAACTCTCCCACACGATCCCCCAAATGGGCTGGCCGAGCCCCGTGATTGATCCGACGCTCAAGGACCGGCCGATCAACGACCTGATCGACACAGCCGGCCAACACCTGACGCTCTCGAAAAACGTCGAGTCCGCACGGCTCAAGCTCGATACCGAGATCCAGAAGCTCGGCCGAAAAATCGTCGCTCAACTCCATGAACGCGCCGCCTCCGCGATCACCTGCCTGATCCTGCTGGTCTTCGGCGCCGTCCTGGCCATCCACCTCAAGGGGCAGATGCCGCTGGTCGTGTTCTTCTGGAGCTTCCTGCTTGCGGTCGTCTCGATCATCGTGATCTCGACCGGCCAAACACTCGCCGTCACAAAACAATCCACCGTCATCAGCGGCCTCGCCGTCCTCTGGGCCGGGAACTTCGGCCTCACCCTGATTACCTTTATGGTCTACAAGAAACTCGCCCGAAACTAACCTCATGCTGCTTTTTAATTCCTCCCCAACCCCTAATCCCCAACCCCTAATCCCCAACACCCCAACTTGAAAACCCTAGACTTCTACATCGTCCGTCAGTTCGTCGTTAACTTCGCGATCCTCTACGTCGTGTTGATGACGCTGTTTGTGGTGGTCGATCTGATCGTCGACCTGGACGAGTTCCTCAAGGCCGGCAGCCGATGGGCGCAACGCCAGACCGTTGCGCAGGCCGACCTGATGAGCCAGCCCGCCGAGACCGTTCTCGAACTCCTGAAGAGTGAAGCCGACGCGGACCAGGTCGCTCAACGATTGGACATCCCCGAAGACCAGGCGCAGACCCTGATCGACAGCGTCAACCCGGGCTTATTGCTCCGCACCGTCGGTGTCTTCCGCGCCGTCGGCGACTACTACGGCCCGATCGTTATCCTCGTCTACGCCTTCTTCTCCGGACTCATCATCGTCGCCGCCATGGGCTTCACCCTCACCGGCCTGGGCAAGCACCGCGAACTCACCGCCATGGTCTCAAGCGGCATCAGCCTCTATCGCGTCGCCATGCCGATCCTTGTCACCGGGATCGCTCTGAACGTCCTGGCGTTGCCCGTGCAGGAGTTCGTCATCCCGCACCTCGCCGGCAAGCTCAGCCGAAAGAAGTCCCACATCAAGAAGGAACACGTCGAGTACTTCGCGTTTCAGTACGCGCCCGACGGCGAAGGCAACCTCATCAGCGCCTCACGCTTCGACGCCGAGCACGAACAGCTTACCGACCTGCGCATCGTCCTCCGCGACGAGCAGGGCCTACAGACGCTGAAAATCACCGCCGCTCAGGCACTCTGGGACGAAGACCGCCAGGGCTGGGAGCTGATCGACGGCTACGCCATCCGCCCACGCGCCATCGGCACCGCGACACTCGACCTCCCCGACGAACGCGGCGTCGAAAGAGAGTTCTACGAGACCGACCTCTCGCCCACCCTCATCAAGACCCGCCGAAACGCCGACTACGTCCGCCTGCTCCCCGTCACCCAGCTCCAGAAGATGCAGAACAACCAGGCTGTCCCCCCGACACTCCGCGACACCGTCACGCGGACGAAGTGGGGGCGTGTCAGCCTGCTGATCGTCAACGTCCTGATCCTCGTCATCGGCCTGCCTTACTTCCTCCTGCGCGCCCCGGGCAACATGCTCCTGCAATCGGTCAAGGCCGCCGGCCTCTGCATCGGCGTTTGGGCGGGCGGCATGACCCTCCCCGAGATGGCGACCGCCTACGTCAACCCCGTCGCCGCCGCATGGATCCCCGTCGTCGTCTACCTCCCCGTCGCCGCTTACATCCTGCATAAAGTCAAGAC
>CBDUNP010000196.1:0-5945 GCA_965368605.1 uncultured bacterium
CCAAACGCCCCACTCTTGAAGATCGTCTGGCTGAGCTCGATGCGTTGCGTGGTGATCCGGGGGCGGAGGCGACGGCGGAGGCGCTGCGGCGTGCGCTGGGGTTGAAGAACAGTTTTATTGTGGCGCGGGCGGCGGAACTAATAGGCGAGTTTGAGCTGAATGACCTAAGCGATGCGCTGGTGTCGGCATTTGATCGGCTGATCGACGCCGGGCATGAGGCGGACAAGGGGTGTCGGGGGAAGCTGGCGGTGGTCGATGCGCTGCAGAAGATGAACGCGGGGGAGGACCGCGTGTTTCTGCGGGGGGCGAAGCACGTGCAGATGGAGCCGGTGTGGGGCGGGCGTGTGGATACGGCCGGCGGGCTGCGCAACGCGTCGGCGGTCGGGCTGGTGCGGATGAATCACCCGGAGAGCCTGCTGGTATTGGCCGACCTGTTGGCGGATAACGATCCGAGCGTGCGATCGGACGCGGCGCGGACGCTGGCGTACCGGGGCGCGGCGGACGGGCTGCCGTTGCTTCGGATGCGTGTGCGGGTCGGCGACGATGAGCCGAACGTGCTGACCGAGTGCCTGCTGGCGATGTTGCAACTGGATGCGCAGGGGTCGCTTGATTTTATTGACGAGGGATTCCATGACCAAGCGATGGCTGAGTCGGCGGCGCTGGCGGTCGGGCAATCACGCTCGCCGGAGGGTTTAGATCGGTTAAGGGGTTGGTGGAACCAGACACAGGACAAAGACCTGCGCAAGACGATCGTGCTGGCAATCGCGATGCTGCGGTCGGACGACGCGACCGCGTATCTGATGACGCAGGTCGGCCAGGGACGATACGACGACGCCTGCGACGCGGTGGATGCGCTGGCAATCTATCGACACGACGAGGCGATCGTTCGGCAGGTTATGGAGGCGGCCCGGTCACACGAAGACGCAGATCTGATTGATTACGCAGAAAACAGTTTCCAAGCCCCTGCCGACGGTCGTTTATCGCGGTATCATTGAAGATGTCACGCTGTTGATCTTTAGAAGGGAGCTCTGTCATGGTCCTCACCCCGTCTACGATGCTGCCGTTGGGTTCGCCGGCCCCGGGTTTTTCGTTGCCCGATACCGAGGGCAAGACCGTGTCGCTCGACGACTTCAAGGACGCCAAGGCGGTGCTTGTGATGTTCATCTGCAACCACTGCCCGTACGTGATCCACGTCGCGGATGAATTGGCCCGGCTGGGCAGGGACTATCAACCCAAAGGCGTCGCGGTGGTCGCGATCGGGGCGAACGATGTCGAGACCCATCCGCAGGACAGCCCGGAGAAGATGAAGGAAGAAAAAGCGCTGCGGGGCTACACGTTCCCATATCTTTTTGATGCGACGCAAGCGGTGGCTAAGGCCTACACCGCCGCGTGCACACCGGACTTCTTCCTATTCGATGCGGATCACAAGCTCGTCTACCGCGGGCAGCTGGACGACTCCCGGCCGATCCGGATCAGCTCGGGGAATTATGACTCTGCCGGAAACCCCTGCGACGGCGCGGACCTCCGCTGGGCGTTAGACGCGGTGTTGTCCGGCCAGCCGGTGTCTCACGACCAGAAGCCGTCGATGGGTTGCAACATCAAATGGAAGCCGGGGAATGAGCCGGATTATTTCGGGCGCTGAATCTTAGGTCGGCGTCGAGGTTGCCCAACGCGGCTGACCGGTGGAATCCAGGACAGCCGACCACATCTCGCCATGCGGGTCGATCTGCTGGCGTTCGCTGACCGCGAGGCTGATGGGGATGTGGCAGAACCGGCCGTGCCACTTGCCGATGATCATCTCGGTGTGCCCGGACATGGCGGCGTGGACCGCGTAGGCGGCGAGGCGGAAGCACAGCATGCTGTCGACCGGCTCGGCGGGGACGCCACGGATCATGTAGCTGGGGTCGATGTACTTCATCGAGATCGGGTTATCGATGGACTTGAAGTGGTCGATGATCCGGTCGCGCAGCATGACACCGACGTCGCCGAGCTTCTGGTTGCCGGACTTGTCCTTGCCCTCCACAGCACAGTACTGCTGGCCGGCCCCCTCGGCGACGACGATGACGGCGTGATCGCGTTCGTCCAGGCGTTTTTCCATGTGGGTCAGCAGGCCGTCCGGCCCTTCAAGGGGGAAGTCGACTTCGGGGACCAGGACAAAATTGACATCGTTGCTCGCCATCGCGGCCCCGGCGGAGATAAACCCGCTGTGTCGGCCCATGAGTTTGACCAGGCCGACGCCGCGCCGCGCGCCGCGCGCCTCGTTGTGTGCGCTGGTCACGGCTTCGTGGGCGATCGAGGCTGCGGTGATCAGGCCGAAGCTCTGCTCGACGTACTTGATGTCGTTGTCGATGGTCTTTGGCACGCCGACGATGCTGAGCTCCATGCCGCGTTGGCGTGCGGCTTCGCTGAGTTTCAGTGCGCCGCGGAGCGTGCCGTCGCCGCCAACACAGAAGAGGATGTCGACGTTGAGCGATTTCAGGGTGTCGAGCATGGTGTCGATGTCCTGATGCCCGCGGGATGATCCGAGCATGGACCCGCCCTGCTCGTGGATGCGTGCGACACGTTCGGGATCGAGTTTGATTGGTTCATGGCCGAGCGCGGGGTTGATGCCTTCGTACCCGTAGCGGAACCCGAGGATGTCGCGCACGCCGTAACGGTGCCAGAGCACCATGGTCAGGCCGCGGATGACATCGTTAAGCCCGGGGCAGAGCCCGCCGCAGGTCACGATGCCGGCGGTGGTTTTGGCGGGATCAAAAAAGATTTTTTCTTCAGCCCCGGCAAGCTCGAACGCGGGGAGTGAATCCACGTCCCGCTCGTGCATGGGCCAGGCGTCATCGAACAGCATGTGTTTGAACTGCCGATCCCCCCGTGCCTGTGCGCGTTTGGCAATGAACTCGGCGAACGGGGATTGAAAGCGGGGTTCGCCCAGCGTATGGATGCGTAGTTGTTCAGGCGTGATCATAATAAGGACAGTGTAATCTGTTACATCGGGGCCGTGTACATACCCGGCGAGGCGCGACGCAGGCCTGGGCCTTATAGTGCCGGAGATGGATTCGACACAGATCATCCTGATAGCCCTCGCGTTGGTGTCTGCCTGCGCGATCCAGGGGGCGGTCGGCTTTGGGGCCGGATTGTTTGCGATCCCGTTGATCGTCTGGATCGGTGGGAGCCTGCCCTCGGCGATCACGATCACGATGGGCGGGATCCTGGTGCAGACCCTATGGAACATCTACCGGTATCGCGGGCATGTCGAGGTGCGCGAGGTGATGCCGATCTTCTGGCTGCGTCTGTTGACCATGCCCCTGGGCGTGGCGTTGCTGGGGCTGTTGGTGACAACCGGGCCGGCACGGGTGAAGCAGTCGGTCGGCGCGATGCTGCTGGTGGTGTTGGGGATCCAGTGGCTGTTAAAGGTTCAGCCGCGCGAGCGTGTGGGCATCGGCTGGACGGTCTTGGCGGGCGGCAGCAGCGGGCTCACCGCGGGGCTGGTGGGGATGGGCGGTCCGCCGGTCGTGTTGTGGGTGATGGCCCATGACTGGTCGAGCAAGAAGTCCCGGTCGTTTCTCTGGCTGACCTACCTGCTGCTGATCCCGTTTAACCTGGCGGTGCTGGTGTACCGGTTCGGGAACGAGATATGGGGATCGCTGTTACTGGGGCTCTGTCTTGCGCCACTGGTGGTGATCGGGTCGGAGGCGGGGATGCGGCTGGGGGCGATGATGTCTCGGCAGCGGCTGCGTTCGGCGGCGCTGATGCTATTGTTCCTGTTGGCGATGACGTCGATCCTTGGCCCGCTGCTTGAGGCCGGGGGATAACCGAGGACGGGGGGCCGGGCTGCACAAACGGGCGTGTAACCGTACAATCCTTGTACACCCTCAGCCTTACAGAAAGCCCGCCGTAAGCATGGCCAAATCAAGCCCCCGATCCACCGGCAAGAAGACCAAGGCGTCCAAGCGCACCACCAAGAAGGCCAAGTCAAAGGCGGCCCGTAAGAGCCGGTCTACCGACACCCCGCCCCCACCACCAGCCAAAACCCCGGACACCCCGGATACCCCGGCCGTCCCGGAGACGCCGCCCATCCCCGCCGCGCGACGGGTTGAGCCGTTGCTGATCGAGATCGCCTGGGAGGTCTGCAATCAGGTCGGCGGGATCTACACCGTGCTGCGGTCGAAAGTCCCCAGCATGGTCAGCCGGTGGAGCAGCCGGTACTGCCTGGTCGGGCCTTACAACCCCCACACCGCGGAGGTCGAGTTCGAGCCCGCCCCGCTGGTCGGTGCCGTGGGGCAGGCGGTCAAGCGGTTGCAGGACATGGGCTACGGCGCGCACTACGGGCGCTGGCTGGTCAGCGGCCGGCCGCACGTGGTTCTCTTAGATACCTCGACCGTCAGCGGGTTGATCAACGAGGTCAAGCACCGGGCCTGGGCGGACCACGGCATCCCGTCGAGCAACGACCCGAACATCAACGACGCGATGGCCTTCGGCGAGATGTGCCGGGCGCTGATGACGATGCTCAGCGAAAAAGAATCGCAACGCAGGCAGATGGTCGCCCACTTCCACGAGTGGCAGGCCGGGCTCGCCATCCCGATGCTCCGCAAAGAAAACTGGCCCGGGTCGCTGGTCTTCACGACGCACGCAACCCTGATCGGGCGGTACCTGGCCACCAGCAACACGTCGTTCTACGACCACCTGCCGTTCCTCAACGGCGACCAGGAAGCCAAGAACTTCAACGTCCAGTCTCAACACATGATCGAGAAGGCCGCGGCGCACGGGTCGCATGTGTTTACGACCGTCTCGGACGTCACCGCTCAGGAATGTACCCACCTGCTGGGGCGCACGCCCGACACGCTGCTGCCCAACGGGCTGAATATCCGCCGATTTACCGCGACCCACGAGTTCCAGACGCTCCACGAAACCTACAAGCAGCGGCTGCACGAGTTCACCATCGGCCACTTCTTCCCCAGCTACCACTTCGACCTGGACAACACGCTCTACATGTTCACGTCCGGGCGATACGAATACCTGAACAAAGGGATGGACGTCACCATCGAAGCGCTGGCCCGGCTGAACCATCGGCTGAAAGAAACCGCCAGCCCGATCACGGTCGTCTGTTTTATCATCACCAAAGCCCCGTTCAAGCACATCAACGTCAAGGCGCTACAGACCCGCGCGATGCTCAACGAGTTCCGCACCGCCGCGGACGCGATCAAGGAAGACATCGGCGATCGCCTGTTCCGCGAGGTCGCCTGCGGCAGCATCCCCGACCTCAACGCGCTGGTCGAAGACTACTGGCGGCTGCGCCTGCGTCGGGCGATCCACGCCTGGAAGAGCGACGCCCCCCCCGCCATCGTCACCCACGACCTGATCGACGACGCCTCCGACCCCGTGCTGAATCAGCTGCGCAACTGCAAACTGTTCAACCTGGAAAGCGACCGGGTCAAGGTCGTCTTCCACCCGGACTTTGTGCAAGCGACCAACCCGCTGTTTGGTTTGGAATACGACCAGTTTGTCCGCGGCTGCCACCTGGGCGTGTTCCCCAGCTACTACGAGCCCTGGGGCTACACGCCACTGGAATCGATCGCGCTGGGTGTCCCGGCCGTGACCAGCGATCTTTCCGGGTTCGGCTCGTATCTCAAGCAGCTCATGCCTGACCACGCCTCCAAGGGCATCTACGTCGTGCCCCGCAGACACAACGACTTTGGCCGATCGGCGGAAGAACTGACCGACCGGCTGTTCCGCTTCGCCTCGCTTGGCCGGCGTGACCGTGTCGTCCTGCGTAACTCGGTGGAGTCTTTCAGCGAGCACTTCGACTGGCACAACCTGGGCCGACGCTATCACGAGACCCACGACCTGGCCCTGGATCGTGTCAGCGGGTAGAGCCAATCAGCGGATCCACCCTAATAGAAGCCTGCCTTATTAAGCATTAATATATAATCAGTTAATGCATGTAATCC
>CBDUNP010000197.1:0-5943 GCA_965368605.1 uncultured bacterium
GCGTCGGCTTCGAGCAGCGCGGTGCGGACCTCTTCCATGGCCTCGCGGACGTTGGACTCGCTGATCTTGCCTCGGCCGGAGAGCTTGCGCAGCGCGCCTTCGAACTTGTCGGACAGGTTGTTGAACATGGTGGGCCTCTATGGTCCCACGGATTGAATCCGTAGGCTTCAGGGGGCCAGGGCTTTGATCGGAGCCGGGAGGATGATAGGCGGTACGGCGGGTTGTGACAAAAAGCGGGTGAACCAGGCTGCGGTGTGGTGCGTATCGACAGTAGATAACATACACGGGGGGCGTGGGCGGTCTGATGTCGGCCCACGGCATTTCACTTCGGCGTGACTTCATTTCAGCCGTCATGTGTCACGGCGTCACGGGCATTTCTGGAGGTGCTTACGATGATTAGATGGTTTAAACAGCTGGATACGATCCTGCGTGGTGACGCGACGCGTATGTCTGCGTTGAAAGAGGGGCGGATCGAGACGCCGATCGGTGGGCTGTCGGTGGTCACCGTCCTGCTCGGTGTGACCTATGGCCTGTGCATGGGGGCGTATGCGGTGGTCCGTACGGGCGGGGCCAGCCAGGACGCTTACATGCAGATGATCGCCAGCGCGGTGAAGGTGCCGCTGCTGTTTTTTCTGACGTTGGCGGTGACGCTGCCGTCGCTTTACGTGTTTAACGCGCTGGTGGGCTCGAGGCTGTCGGTGGTGTCGGTTGTCAGGCTGCTGGTGGCGATGCTGGGGGTGGTGCTTGCGGTGTTGGCGTCGCTGGGGCCGATCGTCGTGTTCTTCAGCCTCAGCACGGAAAGCTACTCTTTCATGATTCTTTTGAATGTGATCGTGGCGGCGATCGCTGGCATCCTCGGGCTGGCGTTCCTGCTGCGCACCCTGCACCGGCTGGTTGTTTCGCAGATCGAGATAGATCGAGGCGCGATTAACCCCAACGTGGGGATCGATCACGAATCTGAAGACGATGAAGAGCATGACATCCCCGTGGGTGTGCTTGAGTCTGAAGGCTATGAAACAACAGGCCGGGCAAGAACAGTCTTTCGTGTGTGGGTGGTCGTGTTTTCGTTGGTCGGGGCGCAGATGAGTTGGGTGCTACGGCCCTTCATCGGGACGCCGGACATGGCGTTTACCTGGCTGCGCGACCGGGACGGTAACTTCTTTCTCAGTGTCTTGGAGTCGATCGGCAAGCTCTTCGGGGCGTGATCCAGGGCGACTCCTGTTATGCGAACACAGATCCAGGGTATCGAAGACCTGCTCCGCACCCGATCGAGGGTGGCGCTGGAGAATGCGCCAAAGCCTTATCAGATCGTCCTGTGGATGATTGTTTTTGGCATCCTTTACGGCGCGGTCATGGGCACGTTCGGCGGGGTCGGCACGGACCGGTTCCTTCAGATAACGTACTCCGCGGCCAAGGTCCCGCTGCTGCTCTCCGCGACTTTCATCATCAGCCTGCCCAGCTTCTTCGTGCTTAACACGCTCATGGGCCTGCGTGACGACTTCGCGCAGGTGATGCGGATGTTGATCGCGACGCAGGCTGCGCTGACGGTCATCCTCGCTTCGTTCGCGCCGTTCACGGCGTTGTGGTACGCCTCGAGCGCGGATTATGAAGTCGCCAAGCTGTTCAACGCGTTGATGTTCGGCTGCGCCAGTGTCACCGCCCAGCTCGTCTTGCTTCGGCTGTACCGCCCGCTGATCGCACGCAACCCGCGCCACCGGGCGATGGTCCGGCTGTGGCTGGTGATCTACTCGTTCGTCGGCATCCAGATGGGCTGGACCCTGCGCCCGTTCATCGGCAAGCCCGGCATGGAGACCACGTTCTTCCGGCAGGAGGCCTGGACCAATGCTTACGTCGAGGTCTTCGAGACAATCACGCGCGTGCTGGGGATGTGACTTGATCGATCAATCGTCGGGGTGGATCGAGGGCGCGTTGGCCTGCAGCAGTGCCGGGATTGACTCGCCGCATTCGGGGCATGTCTGTGATCCACCGGCGATGCTGCCGCGCAGGTCGTAGCCGCATTCGCAGATACACAGCACGCCACGTTCTTGCCCCAGTCGTCTCGCTGCTCCAGACGACCACCAGACGAGCAGCAGCCAGGTGATAAATAAAACTGGCGACCACATACAGGAGTCTAAAATCAGTGTCACGGCAATCGGTGTATTGGCGTGCCCGCCAGGACCTGTGGGGGTTAAGGCCTGGATTTTTGCGACCATAAATAACAGCCATAGTGTTTGTGGCAGGATAAATGGCACGAACGATAAGGCTATGACACGCACCACAAAGGCGTGCGCCGCCCGTTCATCCCGCCCGACCCAGAGCAAGCATCCCACGGCCGCGCCCACCACCATCCCGGGGAAGATCCCGCACGGGACCAGGGCCCCGAGCACGTCCCGCGCCAGGTTAGGCTGGACCCAAGGCGGGTTGCGGCCGATCAACGCCATGAGCAATACGGTTTCCCCGGCGATCCACATCAACGCAAGCGACCCGCAAACAATCGCTGCCCCCGAGGTCACTTCGAGGGCCACGCGCGGCAACCGCCAGGGTGCGACCAACAACCACGCACATCGTTTCACACTCTCCGATGTGTCGAGCGACTTCATTCAATCGGCGCTTTCTCAAAAAAATGCAGCGTCATCGACCCGTATGCATGGCTGGTCGGCCCGTCCCAGCCCTCGACGGGTTCGGGCGTGGTGCCGGTCGCTGTGCGGAAGCTCAGGAAGCAGTCCGGGGTGGCGACGCGGTGCAGTTCCTGCATGAGCTTGGCGAGGTCTTGTGCGCCCTGTTCGTCCTCGGCCAGGGCATACGGCGGGTCCAGGAAGATCAGGTGGATGGACTCGGGCTTGAGTTGGGCGAGCCAGACGGGGTTCAGGGCGCTGGCCTTGACGACGCGGGCCGGGTCTTTCAGGCCAAGCTCGGTGAGGTTCTGCTCGAGCCGGCCGATGATGTCCCGATCCATGTCCACGAAGGTACAGCGCGTCGCTCCCCGGGAGAGGGCCTCCAGGCCGAGGCTGCCGGTGCCGCAGAAGATGTCCAGGACCTCGAAGGGCTCGACGGGAACGTCGGGGTCTTGCCTGGATGGCGGCAGCTTGGGGTCCGGCACGTCGGGCATCACGCCCAGGGACCAGAGGCGGTCGAAGAGGCTTTGCTTGACGCGATCGGTGATCGGTCGGGTGGTTTTCTCGTCCTTGGGGGGCAGGTAGCGTCTGCCACGGTGTGTGCCTGCGATAATTCTCATAGGGGTGATTGTACGGTCTGGCCAAGTCTATATGATGCCGGGATGAGCAAGACCAAAGATAAAAAGAAGGCCGGGAAAGCTAAGGATAAGTCCGGGGGCAAATCCGGGGGCAAGTCCGGGGGGTCGCTGGCGGACCAGGCGGACAAGTACAAGCTGTACCAGAAGTCGGTCCAGGAGCCCGAGCACGAGATGGACTTCTTCGAGCAGGCCTATAAAGAAGCCTTCGATAAGGAGGCGACCGTGCTGCGGGAGGACTTCTGCGGGACGTTCGCGGTCTGCTGCGAGTGGGTCAAGCGGGACGGGCGGACGGCCTACGGGGTGGACCTGGACGACGAACCGCTGAACTGGGGGCGGGCGAACAACCTGGCCAAGCTCAAGCCCCAGCAGCAGGAGCGGGTCACGCTGATCAAGGACGACGTGCGGACCAACAGCACGCCCAAGGCCCATATCCTCGCGGCCCAGAACTTCTCGTTCTGGTACTTCAAGACCCGCGAAGAGCTGGTCAACTACTTCAAGATCGCCCACGGGAACCTGGCGGACGACGGCATCATGATCATGGACATGATGGGCGGCGGCGATTGCATCACCGACGACCAGAACGATGTCCGCAAGGTCGGCAACTTCAAGTACATCTGGGAGCAGGCGACCTACGACCCGATCACCCACGACGCGAGCTTTTACATCCACTTCAAGTTCAAGGACGGCAGCAAACTCAAGAAGGCGTTCGAGTACCACTGGCGGTTCTGGACGATCCCTGAGGTGCGCGAGCTGCTGGAAGAGGCCGGCTTCAGCGAGGTCCACGTCTACTGGGAAGGCACAGACAAGGACGGCGAAGGCAACGGCGAGTGGAGCCGAACCACCAAGACCACCAGCGAGCCCTGCTGGATCGCGTACATCGTGGCCATTAAATGATTTTTGATTTGTGATTTATGATTGATGATGTCAAGGCGTTGCTCAATCACACGACCCGGCTACGGTTCACAAAATCATCAATCATCAATCCTGATTCATCAATCTCATGAAATACCAATCCCCCAAAGGCACGCGCGACTTTTATCCGGCTGACATGGCGTGGCGGAACCACCTGACGGACGCCTGGCGGAAGGTGTCGATCCGCAACGGGTTCGAGCAGGTCGACGGGCCGATCTACGAGTCGCTTGATCTATATAAGGCGAAGTCCGGCGACGGGATCGTGTCGGAGCTGTTCCATTTTGAAGACCGTGGCGGGCGTGGTCTGGCGATCCGGCCGGAGTTCACACCGACGCTTGCGCGGATGGTGGCGGCCAAGGCGAACAGCCTGCCCAAGCCGATCAAGTGGTTCTGCACGCCGAACCTCTGCCGGGCCGAGCGCCCGCAGCGGGGGCGGGTGCGCGAGCACTGGCAGTGGAACATCGACATGCTGGGTGTGGACGACGCCAGCGCGGACGCGGAAGTGATCGCGACGGCGGTGGATTTTTTCCAGAGTGTCGGGCTTGAGCCGACGCAGTTGAAGTTCAAGGTCAGCCACCGTGAGGTGGTCAAGCAGGTGTTGAACAAGCTGGGCGTGCCGGACGAGAAGATGCTCGAGGCGTTTGCGTTGCTGGACCGACGGGACAAGATCCCCCCGGAGGAGTTCGCCAAGGGCGCGGAAGCGTTGGGCCTGGACGAACACAAGGTCGAGCGGTTCAGCCAGATGTGTCGGCGGAAGTACCCGGCCGGGGACGTCGAGCACCTGGCGCGTTCGCTGGGCATGGAAGAAGGCGGGCTGGAAGAACTGCACGCGTTGGACAAACAGCTCCAGGCGTTCGGCATCGCGGACTGGTGCGAGTATGACCTGGGGATCGTGCGCGGGTTGGCGTATTACACCGGGACGGTGTTTGAGGTCCACGAAGTGACCGGCGCGGAGCGCGCGGTGGCGGGCGGCGGGCGGTACGACAAGCTGATCGAATTGTTCGGCGGCCCCCCCACCCCTGCCGTGGGCTTTGGGATGGGCGACGTGGTGATCTCGCTGGTGATGCAGGACAAGGGGCTGGTCCCCGACAGCGTCGAGGCGGTGCCGGATGTGTTCCTGATTGCAGCAAGCGACGGTGCCGCCGAGCGCGTGCCCGGGCTCGCCGCGACGCTTCGTCGACAGGGGATTCACGCACGGTTCAGCTACAAGACCACACGCAGCGTCGGGAAGCTATTGAAAGACGCCGGCGCGGTAAACGCACGGTTCGCGGTGATCGTGGATGACGAGGGGATGCAGCTGAAAAACCTCGCCAGCGGGGAGCAGTCGGCAACCAGCCCGGAGAAACTCCTGGGTCAGCTTGGCGGCTGATTTACTTATTGGGTGCCCGGGGTTTACGATATTTTGACAAGGCTGGGAAGTTCCGGGTTGGCCCTGTTCCGGGCATGATACTCGACCATCAACCCTTATTTCATCATACAATATAGCGATGCAATGCCTGCTCGCTTTATTGTCGCTTCTTTTCCCGCGCGTGATTATTGTGGGGGTCTGGCTTTTCAGCGACTACCTCGGCCGAGCATACGAGTCGGTGCTCTGGCCCGTGCTCGGGTTCTTCTTTCTGCCGCTGACTACGCTGGCCTACGCCTTTGCGGTGAATAGCAACGGTTCGGTCACGGGGTTCTACCTGGTGGTCGTCGTGATCGCGGTGCTCTTTGATCTAGGCATGCTCGGGGGTGGCGGTGCGGGTTCCCGGCGACGTCGGAAGAAAGCATAGGGTAAT
>CBDUNP010000198.1:0-5932 GCA_965368605.1 uncultured bacterium
AGCCTGGGCGATCCCAGCGGCGACGGGTTCGTCGGCATCGATGACCTGAACACGGTCCTGGGCAACTGGAACGCCGGGACGCCGCCACCCCCGGGCGTTTCGATCCCGGAACCGGCGACGGCAGCATTAGCCGTCCTCTCAGGCGGCGTTTTATTGGCCCGCAAACGGCCCCTAAATGCGTCATAACCGGGGAACCGATAAAGAGATGCCCGGGAAGCCGCCTGCACCGGTTTTTTCTGTATTTGTCCGGGCGCGCTGTTATGATTAACCCGATGACGGACCTGTTTAGAAGGGGAAGACCTTGGCTAAGCCACGAGGATTCACGCTGATCGAACTGCTGGTGGTGATCTCCATCATCGCCCTGCTGGTGGGGATCCTGCTGCCTGCGTTGAGCCGGGCCAAAGACGCCGCGGTCGATACCCAGTGCAAGGTCCGCGTCAGCCAGGTCTTTGTCGCCCAGACGATGTACGCCACGGACCACGGCGTATTCACCTCCATCTGGAACAAGGACAACGGCTCATTCTCCGAGTCCGGGCCGGAACCGACCAGGACGCTGCTCGGCGAGTACCTATCCGTCTCCGACAAGTCGCTTGAAAGCTCCGAGTCGGCGTTGCAGTGCCCGTCGATCTCAGAAGACGACCTGACCATTTTCGATGACCAGTTCTACGGGGCACGCCCGTCCTCCATCGGCACGAACAGCGCGATGTACTTCCGCCAATGGGAGTCGATCCCGGAACGCGTGCCCAACACCTCCGGCATCATCGTCGTCGCCGAGCAGGCCGTCGAACCTTATGAAGAGGTCCTCTCCGCCGACGGCGTGGTGGCACGGCGTAACGGTGCGCTGGCCTATTGGCAAACGGTCAGCAATCACCAGCCGGACCGAGGCTACCGCCACGGCGGCAAGCAGGGCAATAACGTGGCTATGGCCGACGGACACGTCGAATGCCTCGCCCACGAACACCTCAACCACGAGTCCGGCTACTGGTTCTGGTGGGATTCCTCCAACGACATGGCCTCGATGAGTACCGAAGAGCAGGCCTGCGGCTGCCCGCAATAAAGTAGTTTCTATTCGGCCCGCGTGGGTGTCGTGTCTACGATGAAGTAAATCGCGTGCGCCCCCGCCATATCACATGCGGCTCAGAGCGTGTCACTATAAAGCTGATTATTGCTCAGGCAATCGGCCAGCCTGCGGTACACACGGCCCAGGGCGGCGCGGTCTGGGGACGGGCCAAGCGAACGGACGATGCGCGTGGACAGCGTGCCTTGATCCAATATCACTTTCAGCGTTGTGAGGTGTGGTGAATCGGCGGGGACCAACGCCTCGACGAGGTGACGCCAGACGTCGCCAGTGGTGGCTGCCGGGCGGGAGATGCCCAGCGCCTTGAGTAGCGGGCTGTACTTGATCTCCGCGTTCTCGGCGTGGCGGGTGGTCGTGTTTAGGATGTCCGACATGGTGTCGGTGTCCAGTTCGCGCAGCGACGCCTGATCGGCCCAGCGGTGTTCCGTGAGTGCGCGAACCACTTCGATGACCAGCGCGAGGATGGCGAGGTCGGCCCGGGGGCATTCCTGGATATCCAGCAGGCGTATCTCGATCGCGCCGCGGTCAAACCGCGCGATGCAGCCACGGGCGTTGAGCCATTCGTGCTGGAGGATGCCGTCAGGGTCGTGCGGGGCGATGTCGCGGTAGATGCCCGCGAGCAGGTCGTCTTCGTAGGCCTGCCGTGTGAAGACCGGCTCGGGGATGACCTTCCCGCTCACGGAGGGGAGCCTGCGAGCGTTGGTGCGGTAGACCTCGATGCGTGAGTCGGCCAGCCCGGTGACGTTGCCTTCCATGACCGGGGAGGCGGACGCGATGGCGGGCAGCAGCGGGAGGACGGCACGCACGGCGGCGTGGAGGTTGCCGAACTCGGCATCGTTGGCGAACGGCAGATTCAGGTGGACGCTCTGGAGGTTCGCCCAGCCGTGGCCTTTGCAGGAGAAGATCCGGTTGAAGGCGTCGTAGATCGGGCTGGCCTCGTGGGGCCAGAGCCGAAGCTCGCGGTGCGGGTCCATCCAGGGGTGCATGGCGGTGGGCAGCAGCTGCGCGTTCATCGGCGCAAGCAGGTCATTGATCCGGCAGACGTGGCGGTGGAACGTGTCGTCCAGACCCGCCAGGGTGTCTGCGGGATGATTGGTTTTTAATTCGACCACATGCAACGCTAGCTCGTTGGACCAGGCGATCGGCGACCCCTCGCCGTCCGGCTCGATCTCGGCTTCGTAGCTGCCGCTGACGGCTTTGAGTAGCTCGTCACAGATCGGTCGGACATCGAAGCTGTCGCGGTCGACGATCATGTATTCCAGCTCGACCCCGAATCGCTCGAACAGGCCAAGCGGGTAGCGGTAGTCGGATTGGTCGGTTGTTGTCATCGCTTACGGCTCTCGATCCGCGCGATGAAGGTACGCATGATGGTTTCATAGAGCATGGGGCCCAGCACCTTGTCTTCAGTGCCCGCGTCGATGTTGGGGTTGTCGTTGACCTCGATAATCATGGGGCGACCGTCGACCTCTTTGCAGTCGATGCCGTAGAGCCCGTCGCCGATGAGGCGGGCGGCCTTCACGGCGGCGCGGACGACCTTGGCGGGCGCCTGATGGACGGGGACGGTGTCGGCCTGGCCGTAGCGGACCTTGCCGCCGTCCCCGTGCTTGATGATCTGCCAGTGCTTGCGTGCCATGTGGTATCGGCAGGCGTACAGCGGGTTGCCGTCGAGCACGCCGATGCGCCAGTCAAACGCGGTCGGCGTGAACTCCTGCGCGATCAGCAGCTCGGACGTCTCCAGCATCCCGGGGAGCACGTCCTGATAGGCTTGCTGATCTTCGACCTTGACGACGCCAACGGAGAACGAGCTGTCCGGCAGCTTCAGGACACAAGGGAAGCCGATCTTCTCGATGACCTGTTCCCAGTTGTCCTTTGAGAAGATGACGGTCTTGGGGGTTGGTAGGTCGTGGCGGGAGAGCAGCTCGGCGAGGAAGACCTTGTTGCTGCACCGGAGGATCGACTCGGGGTCGTCGATCACCACGACACCCTGCGTGGAAGCCCGCCTTGCAAAGCGGAAGGTGTGGTGGTTGACGGAGGTGGTCTCGCGGATGAACAAGGCATCGAACTCGGCGACCCGGCCGTAGTCGGACTTGGTGATCTGCTCGGTACGCAAGCCCAGACCCTCGGCGGCCGAGGTGAACAGCCCGATGGTACGTTCCGTGGAAGGCGGCATCGGCTCATCGGGATCGCGGAGGATCGCCAGGTCATAGCGGTAGGCCTTCTTGCGTTTCGCGCGGGCCGGCTTGCTGAAATACGCTTCCGCCTGCTGCACACAGAACTCGCGGTGCGCGTCGGGGATGTCCCGACTGCCCAGCACGCGGATGCCCTCGATGTGCCAGCGGTCGGTCAGCTTGAACACGACGCGCAGCAGCGGCGACGGGAATTGCCCGAAGAGCGCAGCGGCCAGCTTGTCGTACCGGGTGGCGGTGTTCTTCCCGAAGTAGATACTCAGCTCGAAGCTGTCGGACTTCAGGGGTTTGAGCGTCTTCTGGATCAGGTCATCCAACTCCTGTCCGGCGACGCGGATGACCGGTTCCAGCCGAAGGTCCTGGATGGTCTCGATGGAAGGCAGCGGCTGATGGCCGCGCGCGGTCGCCAGCAGGGAGACGTAATACCCCGCGGTCTGGTACTTGAAGCTCCGGCAGAGGTTGTAGGCCTTGGCGCGGTCCAGGGACGCGAAGCGCGGGTCGGTGAGGTAGGTCTTGGCGGCGACGACTTCAACACCCGGCACGTGAAGCGGCCAGTTGTCGGGGTTGTCAACGATGAGGATGTGGTCCACGGGGTGTCCTTTGCGGCCGAATCTAAGACTTCGGCCAGACGATCAACAGGTTGGCGTCGTAGGTCAATACGCCGAGCATGATGGCGGCGACAAGCCGGGCCATCGGGACTTCATAAAGGTGACCGCGTCCGCCGGTCTCGTCGTGCAGGGGGTCGGCGACGCGCGCGACACGTCGGCCGGGGTCGTAACCGCAGACCACGATGAAGTGACCCGTCGGCAGGCCCCGGATGTCGTCGGGCAGGTCCTCCTCGCCGATCTCGCGGGCCGTGCGGTAGAGGTACGTCGAGCTGAGCCCCACGAGGATGGGGCGACCGCGCCGCAACTGCCGGGTGAGCAGTCGGCTGGAGAGGTCCTTAAACCTGACCCGGCCGCCCAACTCCAGGAATCGCAGGTACTCCTGTGTCGCCGAACCCAGCTTGGGATCGCTGTCGGCCTTGGCTTGCGCCTGGCGACGCAACCGATCGGGCAGGTCCTTGTCCGCTTTGGGATCGAACCAGGTCGGGTCAAAGATATTCAGGTTGAAGGTGAACAGCTCCGCCTTGTAACCGCGCTCCAACGCGTGGCTGCCGAGCATGACCGCGAGGGTTCCGCCGGTCGTGAGCTTCTGGGTCTGAGAGATCACCTCGGCCAGCTCGATGTCGTCACCGTAGTACCGGTACACCGCGTGCAGCGAGGTCGGGCCACAGGTCGTGTCGTCGGGCTGGGGGAGGATGGAAACATCCAGGGCAACCGGATCGGGTTTGGGATGGGGCGAATCAGTTGAAGCCAAGCTTTAGACACTCCCGAGGTCCGGTGGCGCGTTTCGCCTGCCTCTTGCCGCAGCACAGAGGACAGAGAACACCGCCGGAGAAGCCGCAGATTATATCAACCCTAAGGCTGTTGATGTCAAAGACGAAGTTCAGTCGCCCGGCGAGGGCCTACAGCAGCGAGACGGGGTCAACGTCGACGGCGGTGGTGATATCGGAGATCAGCAGCTTGCTGTTGCGCAGTGCGGTCATGAGTTTCTGGAGCTTGCCAGCGGCGTTGGGCGGCGCGGCGATCAGCTCGATCTGCTGGCGGTGGTGGTCGGCGATGCGTGAGATCGGGCATGGCATCGGTCCACGCATCCTGATCTGCGTGCCCAGTTCGCGGTTGGCGGCTTCCAGGTGGCGGGCCAGGGTCTTGGCGTTTTCGTAGCCGGCCAGGTGGTCCTTGTCACGGATGACGATCCGGGCCATGCGCGAGATCGGGGGCAGGCCGACCTCGGCACGCAGGGCGATCTCCCTATGCGCGAACGTTTCGTAGTCGTGTTGGGCGGCGAGGACGATGGCAGGGTCGTCGGGGCTGAAGGTCTGGACGATGACTTTGCCGAGCTGGTCGCTGCGCCCGGATCGGCCGGCGACCTGGGAGATGAGCTGGAAGGTGCGTTCCGAGGCGCGGAAGTCCGGCATGTGTAGCGCGGTGTCGCCGCTGATGACGCCGACGAGGCGGACGCCGGGGAAGTCAAGCCCCTTGGCGATCATCTGCGTGCCCAGCAGGATGTCGACCTCGCCGTTGCGGAAGCTGTCGAGTGTGTTCTGGTAGTCGCGTGCGTTGCGCATGGTGTCCGAGTCCATGCGGGCGATGCGGATGCCGGGATACTTTTGTATGAGTTCTTCTTCGACTTTCTGGGTGCCCAGGCCGAAGACGGTGACCTTGTGCCCGGAGTCGGGGCAGGTGGTGATGAGCATCTGCTCGGCGTCGCAGTGGTGGCAACGGACGTACCCGCCGGTGGGGAGCTTGTTGTTCTTGTGGTAGACCACGGTAGCGTCGCAGTGGTCGCAGCGCATCATCCAGCCGCAGCGGTGGTCCGGGCAGGCGATGTAGTTGGCGTAGCCTCGGCGGTTCAAGAGCAGCATCGCCTGACCGCGCACCCTCCCGCCCCCGGATGTCCCCCCGGATGTCCCTCCGGAAGTTTCTCCGGCAGCCGCCCCACGACTCTTTGCGGTGGCGGGCGTGTTTGAAACGGGGCCTTGGAGCACGCGTTCCAGTTCCTGTTCAAGGCGTCGGCTTAAGAGGTGCATGCCCCGGCGGTGTCGGCGTTCGTCCTGCATGTCCAC
>CBDUNP010000199.1:0-5930 GCA_965368605.1 uncultured bacterium
ACCATCGGCGGGCGGATGCAGGCCTGCTGCACGAAGCTGACGATGATCCCCATCCGTTTGTCATCCTGAGCCGCGGTCAGCACGAACAGCCCCGAGGGCAGCCTGCCCATCGCCTGTCCAACCGCTTTGCTTGTTTCCGGGTCCAGATCGGGATGTGGGTTCTTCGCTCGCATCGGTCTGCCTCAAGATGCCAAACCCCTGAGCATAAACGCTGTCCCCACGGCACGCAATCTTCGGCCGCTAGAAGGCCCCCGCCCCGCCGCCGGATACGCTACACTCGGGCGATGCCGACTCAAGCCCTGATTTTCGACCTGGACGGGACGCTGCTGGACACGCTGGAAGACCTGACCCACGCGACCAACCACGCGCTGGCGGTGCTCGGGCACGGACCGATCCCGCCGGAAGAATGCCGAAAGATGATCGGCAACGGTGTGCGGGTGCTGCTGGAGCGGGCGTTGGGCGGTGACGGGGCCGACCTGCAAAAAGCCCTCGATGCGTTCCTGACCTATTACGACGAGCACAAATGTGACCACACCGGGCCGTTCCCGGGGATCCCTGAAACACTCAACACCCTGGCCGAGCGCGGGCAGCGGTTCTCGATCCTCAGCAACAAACCCCACCCCGCGACCGTGCAGATGGTCGGGCAGCTCCTGGCGGACTGGCGGTTCGAGGTCGTGTACGGGCAACGCGAAGACGTCCCGTTGAAGCCCGACCCCGTCGCGGCGCTGGACATCTGCCAGAAGATGGATGTTCAACCGGATCGGATCGTCTTCGTCGGCGACTCGGGGGAAGATATGGCAACAGCCAAGTCCGCCGGGATGTTTGCCGTGGGTGTGAGCTGGGGGCTGCGCGAGGTGTCCGAGCTGCAAGCACACGGCGCGGACGTGATTATCAATACGCCCGCCGAGCTGCTTGACGTATTGCCGTAGTCATTACAATCGCCACGCTGTAATAATCCAGTCGCACCCCAACCACGCTTGCGGTTTAGCGCCCCTTTCGTAACTCAACCTACCGGAACCGCCCCACTACAACCCCGCCGCCTGTGCATCCGCCAGCCCCTGCCGCCATTCCATATACCGGTAAGGCAGGCCAAGTTCTTCGTGCAGCTTCTTGATCTCGGCCTGAAATGCTTCGTACTGCTCGCTCTGCCAGGCGTCGGAACCTTCCTGGCAGAAGAACACCCGGCAGGCGAACGGGCGATCGGGATGCACGCTGCACGCGCCCGCGACCTGATACGGGCAGCCGTCCTGCTTCACATCCAGGACGGGCAACGAAGTGGGATCGGATGAATCAACCGGGGGGACAACCGGGGGCGTGCCCGGGGGATCGCCGACCAGCAGCCTGAACCACGCGATCTCCAGCCCGGTCATGTAGAGGCGGTGGCCGAACGACTCGAACCGGCAGCACCGGCCGCTTTGTTGGCAGGCGAAGCCGGATTGATTGACCTTGTCATTGATCTCGTTGAGCCGGGCACGCAGGCGATCGGCGACGCTAAGATCGCTCGCCGCGTCGCGCCAGGATGCCCAAAGTTCTTTGTCCAGCGTCATGTGTCAACGCCTCGACAACTAGTCTTTGTTTTGCGCCAGGATAATGCGTACTTTCTCGACGGGGTAGAAGGTTCCGCCGTTTTTCATGCCCGGGCAGTTCCGGGAGGCGCGTTCCCAGTGGCGGGTCGACTGGAGGTTCTCCGACCAGAAGGGCCAGGTCCGGCACTGCGTCGGCCTGACGTTGTAGATCGAGCACAACGCCTTGCCTTCCGTGTCCCGCCGAAGGAACGTGCAGTCGAAGCCGTTGCGGGTCGATATCTCGTCCAGCGTCCAGCGGCCCTGCTTCTTCTTGCAGTATTTCTTGTGAAACTGTTCGACGGTCAGCCCCAGGTGCTCGGCCATCGCCTCGCCCTCGGCCTCATCAAACCAGACAAAACCGGGAGGCCCCGTACAACAGTTCCCGCACTGCGTGCACTCGAAACTCAGCCCGTCGTCGTACCAAACTTTGTCCTTCTCCGCGTCCTTCATCCGCAGATTGTAGTGCAAAGCGCCGCGTCTTGTGGATCAGCCCAGGCGGCCTACACACCAGCCTCCATAAGAGTCTTGACATGCGCCACCACGCCCCGGGACAACGCCTCCAGGTCGTACCCACCTTCCAGTACGGAGACCAGCCGGCCGCCGCAGTGCTCGCGCGCGGCATCGACCAGCGTCTGCGACATCCAGGCGAAGCCCTCGGTCGTGACGTTCATCCCGCCCAGCGGGTCCTCGACCGCCGCATCGAACCCGGCGGAGATCAGCAGGAACTGCGGCTGATACGCCACCAGCTTCGGCAGGACCTGTGTGTCAAACGCCTGTTGGTAGGCGGCGTCATCCGATCCGGACGGGAGCGGGATGTTCAGCGTATACCCTTCGCCTGCGCCCCGCCCGGTTTCGCGGGCGTAGCCGGTGCCGGGGTACTGCACGGCCGGGTCTTCGTGGAGGCTGATGACCAGGACGTCGCTTCGGTCTTCCAGGAGGTGCTGGGTCCCGTTGCCGTGGTGGACGTCGAAATCGACGATAGCGACGCGCTCCAGGCCGTGGTCGCGTACTAATGCATCCGCCGCCAGCGCGACATTGCCAAAGAGGCAGAACCCCATCGACTCGTGCGCCTCGGCGTGGTGCCCCGGCGGGCGGACGGCGCAGAAGGCGTTATCGATGGTCCCCGCCATGACCTGCCGGACCGCTTCCAATACACCGCCCGCTGCGAGCTGTGCGATCTCGGCGCTGTCCGGGCAGACCGCGGAGTCGGGCGTGTCGATAAAGGGCACGTTGTTTATGCAGTCATCAAAGCAGCGATGGACGTACTTGGATGTATGCAGTCTTTCCAGGATGCTCAACTCGGCGGGTACGAACGCGGGGCGGGTCAGGTCGTCCATCAGCCCCGCCGATTCCAGGCCCTGCATCAGCGCACGCAGCCGGTCCGGCCGTTCGGGGTGGCCCGTGCCGGTCTTGTGGTCGAGGAAGCGTTCGTCATAAATCAGGGCGGTGGGCATCGACCCATCATCTACCGTGATTGATGTGCTGGCAAACAGTTAACCTGGGACCGCTTTGCCCAGCCGCGTGACGGCCTGCTGCAGCGTCAGGCCTGCGATCGTCACCGTCTTCTTGGGATGGGTCATCCCCGCCGACACCGTGACATCACGGGCCGGAACACCTAACACCTCGGCGATGAGCGCACAGACCGCCTTGTTTGCCTTGCCCGCCTCCGGGGGCGCTGCGACGGAGAGCTTCAGCCGGTCGCCGAGCATCCCCACCACCCGGCTGCGACTCGCGCCGGGCACCACCTTCACACGCAGGGCCACCTGCCCGGTGGTGCCGGTTAATGCCGCGTTGACAGTCGCATCATGAGCCATCGTTGCTCGCTCCCGAGGTCGGTTCGTAACGGTTCTACCGGTTGATCCGCCGGATAAGCCTGCCGGGGCGGATCAATGTGACGCACTATCCCCTGCCGCCACCGGTGTATCATAGAATTGAATAGCCATCATGGAGGCGAGTGACCTTGGACCCCGTTCATAACTCAACCCGGACCGGTGTACCTGCCGCGGTGCCGGCGCTCTGGCGTCGGCCGGGGTGGATGCGTGCGCCGCTGCTAGCGTTGGCGTGGGCGGGGCTGCTGGTCTACGGGTCGCTGCTGCCGTGGGACATCCAGGTCAGCGCGGCGATCCGTGATGCCGGCGGGATCGCCCCGGCTGTCTTACAGTGGCTGACCAGCCCGGCGTGGCTGCCGGCGGTCACGGAAACTTCATCGCTGGGCGTGCCCAACTGGGTCAGCGACCTCCTGACGAATCTGCTGATCTACGGCCCGTTGGGTGTGCTGCTGCGTTTGACGCTGTCGCGGATCACCGGCAAACAATGGGTCCAGGTCGTGTCCGCGGTGCTGATGATCGCGTCATTAAGTTGGCTCATCGAGTCGACACAGAGCCTGATCCCCGGCAGATACGCGGCGATCCAGGACGTGCTGGCGAACAGCCTGGGCGGGGCGGTCGGCGTGTTGCTTGGGCACCGGGTCAACAGCCTCTGGCGCGCGGTTGCGTTCCTGTTGTTGCGCAGAACCGCCGGGCCAATCAACGCGGTCTCGCAGCGGCTGCAGTCACCACGGCTAAGACCCACGGTGATGTTTGCGGCGCTGGTGACCAACGTGGTCCTGATCGTGTTGTGGTACGCCTTCTCTGTCAGCCAGCACGGCGGAAACGGGGCCGACGAACAGAGCGTCTATCTTGTGCCGTTCCAGCAGGCTTTTAATCGGTCGTATGACGTGGCCGGGCTGCTGCTCGGGCAGTCACTGATCGTGTATTGCCTGGCCGGGTCGGTCTGGATGCTGACGATGATGCGGGGTCGGACACGCCGGGCGCTGGGCTGGGTGGTCCTGACGGCGGCGCTGACAGCCGCGGCGGTCGAGGGGATGAAACTTATCGGTCACCGAGCCAGCGCGGACATCACCGAACCGCTGATCGCGCTGATCGCCGGCGGGTTGGTCCTGACCGCGGGATTCATGCTGGTACACGCCTGCCGAGCCGCCTGCCGACGGGTCCAGCAGGTGCCGGTCGGGGTCGATCGCCGGCGGCGCAGCCATGATTACCGCTTCGCGCTTCGGCCCGATAAGGCCCAGCATTAAGCCTACCCCGCCAACCCTCACAGCCTCACCCACAGATCCTCCGTGTTACCGGTAAAGCGTTAAGTCTCCTGATGCTTAGGTCGATGAGCAGATGGGAGACCAGCGATCCAGCAAGCCAACACACAAACACAACCGCCCGCCCCACGCAAAGGACCGGAGAATCGGCGCTACGGCCGACTCAAGGAGCCGGGTTTGTCGTGCAGCGCCGGAGCGGTGATCGACCTGTCCGCCGGCGGGGTGCGGCTGTTAAGCAAGCGCCGGCTCAAGGGTGTCACCACGATCTACTTCGACACGGGCAGCGGCCCGAACCTGGGCGTCAGGTGCAGGATCGTCTGGTGCCGAAAACTTGGCTTCCGGAATTACCTGGTGGGCGTTCAGTTCCAGGACCTGCCGCTGAGCGCCGCCAAGCGGTTGCTAGCCCAGGCCGCCTGCGCTGCGCCGCCGAAGCGTAGCGCCCGCCGCTCCGAACCGATGAATCTGGGCGGTGTGGCGATGGGCGTGTTGTGCCTGATCGCGGGCGTGGGCATTCAGTTGGGCCTGCGATCCGGTTGGGATGCGCAGTGGGGCCTGTCCGAATCCGTGTCGCACGCCGCGATGCTGGCGGTCAAACCCCTGATCGTGCTGGGCCTGATCTCGCTGGCATACGCGTTGCTGACGATGGTGATCCGCCCAAGGCCCTCCAAGACGGTCCGGCGTGTGGCGCGCATCAACGATATCGGTCGTGACCGCCGCGACCCACGCATCATGCTCAACAGTATTCTGGAGAGCGCGCTGGGCGGGGTGCTGATCCTCGAAGCGGTCCGCGACGGATTGGATAACATCCAGGACTTCATGATCCAGACGATCAACCCCGCCGCCGAACAGCTCCTGGGACGCAGCGCCGAGGAACTGGTCGGCCGAAAACTGACCAACTCCCTGCCGTGCCTGGCCTCCGAGGGGCTGTTCGAGAAAGCCCTGTCGGTGGTTGAAACCGGGCTCCCCCACGACGAAGAACAGAAACTGCGTCACGACAACCGCTGGTACCGCTACACAGCGGTCAAGCTCGGCGACGGGCTGGCGGTCACGTTTGCCGACACCAGCGAGCAGCGCGCCAACGAAGACAAGCTCCGGCACGCCGCCTATCACGACGCGCTGACCGGGCTACCCAACCGCAAGCTGCTGAACGAGCATCTGATTCAGGCCATCCACCGCACCAACCGGGTCGACGGCTACAAGTTCGCGGTCCTGTTCCTGGACTTCGACCGGTTCAAGATCATCAACGACAGCCTGGGGCACGAGGCGGGCGACCA
>CBDUNP010000200.1:0-5826 GCA_965368605.1 uncultured bacterium
AGGCGGGAGCCGGAGCGCTAAGCCGCAAGCGGCTGGGGGGGGGTATGGGGTTGGGGGAATTGAATGTGGAGAGGTTGGGGGGGACCCGGGCCAAGGCCCTTTGGGACATGACCCAGCTTGGGGGCGATGGGGGGTCGGGGATCGGCGGTTCAGGGTGGAGCGTGGGTCGCTGAAGCGGCCACGCCGAGGGGGTGGGGATATACTGGGGGGATGCTGAGGATTGGTGATGTTGAGTTGAAGACGAATCTGCTGCTGGCGCCGATCGCGGGGTACTGCGATCTGGCGTTTCGGCTGGTGGTGCGCTCGGTGCCGGGGCATGAAGGGGTATCCGGGGGCGGGACGGTCGGGCTGGCGTGTACGGACCTGCTGTGCCCGCAGGCGGTGCTGAATGAGAACCAGAAGTCGCTTTGGCTGGCGGCGACGAGCCCGGACGATCAGCCGATCTGCATGCAGCTCTACGGGGCGGACGGCGAGATCATGGCCGAGGCGGCGAAGTGGGCGCAGGCGCACGGGGCGACGACGATCGACATCAACATGGGCTGCCCGGTGGATAAGGTGACCAAGAAGAACGGCGGCTCGACGCTGCTGTGCGACCCCCGGAATACCGTCAAACTTGCGAAGATGGTGGTGGACGCGGTGGATGTGCCGGTGACGGCGAAGATACGCTTGGGCTGGGACGAGACGCAGATTATCACGGACACGCTGCCGACGGCGCTGGCGGACGTGGGGATCGCGGCGGTGACGGTGCACGGGCGGACAACCGAGATGAAGTTCCGGGGCAACGCGAGGCTCGACGGGATCGCACAGGTGGTGGAATCGGTGAAGCGGCGACACGACATCCCGGTGATCGGGAACGGGGACGTGAAGACGCCGGAGGATGCGAAGCGGATGATTGATGTGACCGGGTGCGACGGGGTGATGATCGGGCGCGGGGCGCTTGGGAACCCGTGGCTGTTCCGGGACACGGCGTATTACCTGGCGACCGGCGAGCTGCCGACGCCCTACCCGCGCGAGGAGCGGGCGAAGCTGGTGCTGCAACACTTTGAAAACCTGTTGAGCATGCGTGACGAGCGGATCGCGTTGAACACGATCAAGCGGCGGATGAGCTGGTACTCGGCGCACCTTCAGCCCTGGCCGGGGCTTCGACGGGGGGTGCAGGAGATCGATTCGCCGACGGGGTTCCGCGAGTTTATGGCGGCGGGGATGGAAAGGATGCGCGGGGACGTGGTCGGGGTTTGACGCCAGGGGGCAGCCAAAGGGAAGAGCGCTAAGCCGCAAGCGGCTTTATGATGGCGTGCGATGGGTGGGCAGGTTATTGGTTATGAAAAGAGTGTGTTTGAGTGTGGTTTTGTTGTTGTTGATGTGCCTTGCATCGACGGGGGTAGTTGCGCAGGCGCAGGTGGAGGAGCAGGCGATGGCGAAGCGTAGGCCGGTGCGGGTCGCGGTGGTTGGGCTGACGCACACGCATGTGCATTGGATCCTTGGGCGGGATCAGGGCCTGGGGGATATCGAGATTGTGGGGATTTATGAGCCGAATGAGGATTTGGCCAAGCGGTACATGAAGCAGCACGGGTTCGACATGGCGCTGCACTACACGGACCTGGAGACGATGCTGGACACGGTGAAGCCGGAGGCGGTGACGCTGTTCGGGAGCATCCGTGAGCACACGGAGCAGACGAAGCTGGCAGCGGCGCGGGGGATCCACGTGATGGTGGAGAAGCCGTTGGCGGTGAGCCTGAAGGACGCGAAGGTGATGCGCGACGCGGCGGCGGAGGCGGGCGTGCACCTATTAACCAATTACGAGACGACGTGGTATTCGAGCAACACGGCGGCGGTGACGATGGCGGAGTCGGGGAAGCTCGGGGAGGTCCGGCGGGTGGTGGTGAACGCGGGGCACGGCGGGCCGATCGAGATCGGGTGTAATGAAGAGTTTTTAGAATGGCTGACCGACCCTGAAGAAAACGGGGGCGGGGCGTTGACGGACTTTGGGTGTTACGGCGCGAACCTGATGACGTGGCTGATGCAGAACCGTCGGCCGAACTCGGTGTTTGCGACGACGCTGCAAACCAAGCCCGATCTGTATCCGGATGTCGAAGATGATGCGACGATCGTGCTGGACTACGGCGACGCGGTGTGCGTGGTGCAGGCGTCGTGGTCGTGGACGGGGTCGCGCAAGGACATGACGGTGTACGGGACAAAAGCGAGTGTTGAGACGGTCGGGTGGGACGGCTTGATCGTGACGCCAAGCGAGAAGCAGCCGAGGGAAAAGAAGGCGGCGAAGCTGAGGCAGGCGCAGAGCGATCCGTTTGAGCACCTGGCGGCGGTGATCTGGGGCAAGGTAGAGCCGAACGCGCTGACGTCGATCGAGAACAACATGATCGTGATGGAGATCCTCGACGCCGCGAAACGTTCGGCCAGGACGGGCAAGCGTGTTTCGCTTAACCCGGCGGGGACGCGGTAGCCAACTATCTATATATAGTTGGTGTGTTGGCGCAGGCGTCTAAGTCAAACGTCATTGCCCGCGTCCGTCTGCGCGGGTTGTTCCGGTTATCCGGCGTGTTTCACGGCACGGGTCCCGCATCGCACCCATCAACCGCGCCGGTAGGCACAGGCGGCGCAATCCTATCCCGTTAAACCAATTGACTGAATAATTGCTGGCCTGCCGGGCTGGGCAATCATAGGCTTCATCAACGAATTTGGGCCGATTTGGATCGGCACGATCAGGGCATCCATATAGATAGCCGATAGACACTTTCCCGGGGAGGACAGAGATCGTCCGGGCGGGGATATTGCCATGAAAGCACGCACGATATTCAAGGGTTCGCTGATCGCCGCCGGGCTCTGCGCGGGGGTTCTCGCGACATCGGCGGCAGATGCGATCACGTACCGCGTGTCTACCGCCGACCGCGATCGGAATGTCTCCGGCAGCAGCGGCGGGCATGCGTTCTGGCTCCCGGACAACCGATCGGGGACGAACATCCCCAACGGCCGAAGCTCACGCTTCGTCTTTATGAACGACTCGGGCAGGCTGATGGTCTCCGACGACCAGACCAGCGCCCGGCTGACCGGGACCATCCAGTCGGTGGGCAAGGCGGCGAGCCTCTGGGACGTCGACATCATGTTCATCCTCGGGATGGACTACGACGCCTACACCAATAACCACACCGACCCCAACGGCGACACACACGACGGCGTCGAGAAACGCGAGCTCTACCGCAACCAATACACCGACCGCGGCGGGACGGTGGACCCGGAGAGTTGGCAGTACTTCTATATGGATGAGTCCAACGCGACCCTGACCGGCGCGGCCGGCGGGAGCTACGCGGGCACGACCCTGGACCTCTACCAACGCCCCGACGGCGACGACTACGGCAAGTACGTCTTCCAGCTCGGCGAAGGCGCCAACGGCAAGAACCTGAACATGGGCATGAGCGGTTGGCTGGGGTACACCACCGCCGAGACCGGCGAACGGGGCAGCTACCGGTCGTACAGCCGATGGGGCCGAAGCAGCCGACACGGCCGATACTCACGCTACGACTGCGGGCCGCAGGGCTACGCGGGCTTCGGCGACATCAACATCGACCTGGAACCGATCCCCGAGCCCCTCACCGCGGGGCTGACCATGATCAGCCTGGGCACCCTGACCCTGGCGACCCGCCGACGTCGGGCCTGAGACAAGACAAAATAACGCGTCAGTTCGAGCGTACTATTTCAACACCGGCCGAAAGGCCGGTGTTGTTTTTTTGTTAACGCCGAAGGCCCAATCAATAACCACCCAACCCGCGCCGGCCCCCACCCGTCAGCCCCCGCCCCCCCCGGCTCAGCAGGGGGACAGGTCAGTGATACATACTTCACGATCCCCCGACCGAGCCGGGGGCTGAGGGAATGGAACCCTAGGACCCAATCGATGCCCGATCACGATAAACCCGCTATAATGTCCGGCTCGCCAATTCCTGGCGGATAACCCCAGAACCAACCTTGGATCCCCCCCATGGCCCAGAACCACCTTCGTAACGTCGCGATCATTGCCCACGTTGACCACGGCAAGACCACCCTCACCGACCAGCTGCTCTATCAGTCCGGGCAGTTCCGGGCGGCGGAGCTGGATAAGCTCGCCGGGGGGCAGCACAACCTGGTGATGGATACCGGGGACCTGGAGCGGGAGCGTGGGATCACGATCACGGCCAAGAACTGCGCGGTGAACTACCACGGGCTCGATGGGGCGGACTACAAGATCAACCTGATCGACACGCCGGGCCACGCGGACTTCGGCGGCGAGGTCGAGCGCGTCCTGAAGATGGCGGACGGGGTGCTGCTGGTGGTCGATGCGTTCGAGGGGCCGATGCCGCAGACGCGGTTCGTGCTGGAGAAGGCGTTGGGCCACGGGCTCAAGCCGGTGGTCGTGGTGAATAAGATTGATAAGCCAAACGCCCGGCCGGACGACGTGGTGAACGAGGTGTTTGACCTGTTGGGGAGCCTGGATGCGCCGGACGAGGCGTTGGACTTCTCGGTGGTGTATGCGTCGGCGAAGAACGGCTGGGCGACGGACGACCAGGAGAAGGTCGGCGCGGACGATCAGCCGACGGACGTGCGTGCGTTGTTCGAGGCGATCCTGGCGCACGTGCCCCCGCCGAAGAAAGAAGACGCGGACCTGGCGGCGCCGTTGCAGATGATGGTGACCTCGCTGGAGTACTCCGACTACGTCGGTCGGATCGCGATCGGTCGGGTGTATGGCGGTCGGCTCAAGAGCGGGCAGCAGGTGACGGTCATCAACCGGGCGGGCGAGGGCTCGCAGCAGAAAGTGCAGCAGGTGTTCGCGTTCGAGGGGCTGGGCAAGCAGGAGGTCCCGGAGGTCGAGGCCGGCGATATCTGCGCGGTGGTCGGGCTGGACCCGATCGACATCGGCGACACGATCGCGTGCCCGGACAAGCCAAGCGCGCTGCCGCACGTCGCGATCGATGAGCCGACGCTGAACATGATGTTCCGTGTGAACGACTCGCCGTTTGCCGGGAAGGAAGGCAAGTTCGTGACCAGCCGACAGGTCTGGGACCGTTTGCAGAAAGAGCTGCACAGCAACGTGGCGTTGCGTGTGTCGCGTAGCGAGGCGGCGGGCGCGGGCGACCAGTATATGGTGTCCGGGCGTGGGCTGATGCACTTGGGCGTGCTGCTGGAGACGATGCGCCGCGAGGGGTATGAGCTGTCGGTCGGCAAGCCGGAGGTGATCCTCAAGCGGATCGACGGGAAGGTCCACGAGCCGATCGAGACGCTGGTGGTCGACTGCCCGGCGGAGTGCCAGAACGCGGTGATGTCGCTGGTGAGCGATCGGCGTGCGGAGGTTGTGCGGATGGACCCCAAGGCGGGTGCCGGCGACTACGTCCACATGGAGTTCACGATCCCCGCGCGTGGGTTGATCGGGCTGCGGACACGGATGCTGACCGCGACGCAGGGCCGGGCCATCATGCACCACAACCTGCTGCGTTACGAATTGCTGCGTGGCGAGGTGCCTAAGCGTGCCGCGGGCGTGATTATCTCAAGCGACGCCGGGCAGGTGATGCCTTACGCGCTGGATGCGCTGTATGACCGAGGCACGTTCTTCGTGAAGCCCGGCGAGCAGGTCTACGAAGGCCAGGTCGTCGGCGAGCACTGCAAGGACAACGACATCATCGCCAACGTCACCAAGAACAAGAAGCACTCCAACGTCCGCGCCTCCGGCAGCGACGACGCGACCAAGGTCCGCCCCGCACGCGAGATGTCGCTGGAGGCGTGTCTGGAATACATCCAGGAGGATGAGCTGGTCGAGGTCACGCCGGAGAACATCCGGATGCG
>CBDUNP010000201.1:0-5820 GCA_965368605.1 uncultured bacterium
GCTGCGTGACGGCGGCGAGGTCGTCAGGGGTCACCGAGTCCAGGCTCGCCAGCAAGAGGTACGCGGCGGGATGATCGACCAGGAGCTTACGCAGGTCGTCGTGAGGTGTGCAGTCCAAGTCCTTGGCGAGACGGCTGACTTCCGCCGCGGGTGGCCCGCCCACGCCGATGGGTTTCAGGGCCGAGCCCATCAGGTTCAGCAGTTCGCCACAGAGCGGCGCGTGAGCCGCGTCGGTCCATATCGTGACTTCCGGTGACAGGTTCCCTTTGGACATGGCTAGAAGATACCACGGTTCGGCGTACGCGTCGGGCGGGCTGCGGGTACAATCAGTTTGTTGGCGTGGAAGGGCGGCCGCGGCGGGCTACAGGCTCGACGAGGAAAGTCCGAGCACGACAGGACACGGTGGTGGGTAACGCCCACCCGCCCGGTTAACCGGGTGAGGGACAGTGCCACAGAAAAGACACCGCCGATGGGCCGGCTTGCCGGCCACAGGTAAGGTTGAAATGGTGCGGTAAGAGCGCACCGCTGGTCTGGTGACAGATCGGGCAAGGTAAACCCCACCGCGTGCAAGACCAAGCAGTGACACCGCGGGCAACCGCGCGGGCTGGTCCGGCCCGGGCCCTTGGGTCGTGTCACGGGTAGGTTGCTTGAGCCTATCGGCAACGGTAGGCCTAGAGAAATGGTCGCCACCACGGCTTGCCGTGGGACAGAACTCGGCTTACACGCCACGCCAACAACAAAACCCACGGGCTTAGGTCCGTGGGTTTTGTCTTGAGTTATTTAGTTGTGCTTTGGCCGGTTTACTCGGTGAGAAGTTTGACGGCGTTGGCGGTCGGGAGCGACAGGGCCCCGTGGGTGCGTGCGGCGGCGATCGCCAGGTCGCCGGTGCTGGTGTTGACCAGTTCCAGCAGGCGGTCGGTCTGCCCGGCGTCGATCTTGTTGCCGAAGTAGGTCGCCGATTCGGCGAGGCTTGAGAGCATCGAGAGCTGCAGGTCGCCTTCCAGTTCGAGAGCCGATTCGGCCAGGGCGTCCTGGGCATCGGCGCTGTCGATCAGGGACAGCACCTGTGCGGCGGCCACCTTGACCTCGTCCCGCTCGTCAGACAGCGCCTGGATCAGGGCCGGCTGGGCTTCGGCGACGTTGAAGATGTCGCTGCCCAACGCGACTTCACGCAGGAGCGCCAGTGCGGTCAGGGCGAACTCGGTGCTCTCGTCAGCACCGATACCGTCGCCGGTGTAGGCGCTGAAGGCTGACTCGACGGCGGCTTTGAGCTCTTCGGCGTCGTCGCTGATCAGTGCGGGCGTGACACGGGTGTTGTCACCGAGCGCGTTACGCAGACGGATCTGCTGCTCAACGCTTTGCAGAGCGAGGATCGGCACGGAGCCGGTCTTGTAGTCGTTGGCGGTATCGTTGTGCAGACGGACGATCATCTCGGCGTCCACGGCGGCGACGATCAGGTCAACGCCGGGCACGAGGTTCAGCTCGGAGCTGACATCGGCCATGGACATCCCGCCGAAGGCTTCGTAGCCCAGTTCGCCGATGGCGGCCAGCAGGCCGTTGACGGTTTCCTGGTCGTCGGCCAGGACCATCGCGTACTTGGCGTCAGACTGGCGGACGGCTTCGGAGAGCACGGCGGTGACACGGTGGGCACCGGGGAAGCCTTCGGTCGGCCGGACCTTGGCCAGTGCCTCGGCGGCACGGAAGCGGACCTTGCGGTCGGGGTAGGACAGGGCGGCCATCAGCGGCTGCTGTGCAGCGCCGCGGTTGATCAGGGCGTCGGTGCCGGCCGTGGCGGCGAGGGCTTCGATGGCGTCGAGCGCCAGTTCGGAGTCGCCGTCCTGAATAGCGCGGGCGAGGACGTCGTGCAGGCGGTCGGGGCCGGCGAGCATGGCGTAGAACCCGGCGGGCTGCATCTCGCTTGGGTAGCTGGGGTCGATGGCGTCGGCGGGGAGGCGGTTCTCCCGGCGGAGGTTGGCCATGAGGTAGAGGCTCAGGGCCGGATCGAGCCCGTCATTCAGGGCCAGGGCACGCTTGGCGGAACGCATCGCCAGGACGTCGCCGAAGATTTCGCCGGGGACGACGACCGGGACCAGACCGATTTCCGGGCCGTATGCCCAGACCAGGCCCGAGCCGATCGAGGCGTCGTAGCCTGGGAGATCTTCGCTGTTGCTGGTAGCGGTGGTGTATTGGGTTTGCCCGAGGCCAAGGTTCCACTCGGCGGCGGACAGGTCGACTTGTTGACGGGTCGAGGTCAGCAGCGAGCTGTAAGCAGACTGGACCGCGGCGCGTGCGTTGGCGTCGGCGGTGGGCGACTCAAGGACCTGCTTCATCGCGGGCAGCGCCTGGGGGTAGCCGATCTCGGCGAGCACCTGCGCGACCTGCCGCATGGGGACCGGGTCGAGCTGTGGCAGGGCCTCGGACAGCGGCGCGACCAGGGGCTGGCCGATGGTTACCATCGAGGCGAGGATGTAAGGGTGCAGTCGCGACTGGCTGCTGTCCAGCAGAGTGGCGAGCATCTGAGGCGCTGCGTACTGGCCGGCTGCGCCGAGGCGCTGAGTGGCGTTGCGGTGGGCGCGTTGGCCCTGCGCGAGCAGTTCGATGTCGGCCATGATCCGATCCGGGTCACGGCTGAGCTCGACGCGGGCGGCCTGGATACGGCTGTCCAGTTCTTTGGACACGTTGACCAGGTCGGCGAACTGTGCGTTGGACTCGCCCATCTTCGAGGCGCGGGCCAGGACGTTGACCCAGTCCTTGCGTTCGCTGGACTCGACGGTCGAGAGCAGGGCCGCGTTGTCGGCCTGATCCAGCAGCGCCTGTCCGGACGCCAGCGCAAGGTCGGGCTTGGCGATCAGGACGTAGTGATTAAAGTCTTCCCAGAGGCTGGCGGGCGTCTGGTCTTGGGCGAAAAGGGTGGTGGGCAGGCAAGTGAATACCAACAGCCACAGACCCAACATCGAGCGTTGCGTTCCCGACATGGAAAAACTCCATTAAATACAAGTCTGGTAATCACAGTAATCTATCGCTGATTTCGGCCAGCGTCAAACATTCAGCCCCTTCTTGGTCATGCTCAGGGAATGATGATATCGTCGGCGGGCGACCTGCGTACCGAGAGTCGAGGTCGGGTCGTGTAAAGGCATTTGAAATAACGGTTTGTGGTCAGGGTCGCGGGTTTGGCTTGAGATTAGGTAAGTCCCCGCATCTACTTGGCTGATAGACATGGCTTCGGTGTGCAGCGAGACCAACTCCCCAGTCACATTTCACACGGGGTTTGCCCAGCTAACCAAAGGAACGGATATGGCTGATTCGAGTATTTCCACGGACCTGACCTCCCGGCGGCTGTTGTCGTTGGATGCGCTGCGGGGGTTTGACATGTTCTGGATCATGGGCGGCGATGCGCTGTTTCGTCGGTTGGCGGCGGTGACGGACTGGCGGTGGGCGGACGTGGTGGCGGGGCAGTTGACGCACGTCGAATGGGAGGGCTTGCGTGCGTATGACATGATCTTCCCGCTGTTCATGTTTATGTCGGGGGTCGCGATCCCGTATGCGTTTGGCAGCCGGCGCAGGCGCGGGGCGACACGGGGCGACATCTTGAAGAAGGTGTTTGTCCGCGCGGTGGTATTGGTGCTGCTGGGGCTGATCTGTAACGGCATTCTGAAGTTTGAGTTTTCCAACCTGCGGACGGCGAGTGTGCTGGGGCAGATCGGGCTGGCGTATCTGTTTGCATCATTGATCACGGTGTTCTTTGAGAGTTTCCGTGCGCGGTTGATGTGGCTGATTGGTTTGCTGACCGGCTACGCGGCGGTGCAATTGTTTGTGCCGGTACCGGGCGTGGGGATGGGGGTGCTGACACCGGAGGGGATTATCAACGGGTATATCGACCGGATGCTGCTGCCCGGCAGACTCTACGGCAAAGTGGATGGCGTGCAGATGTTCGACCCGGAGGGGTTGCTCTGCATCATTTCGGCGACGGGGATCACCCTGATGGGCACACTCGCCGGGTCGGTGCTGCGTGACGGCGTGGGCAGCGGGACACGCAAGGCGGCGACGCTGGCGGTGGCGGGTGCGTTGACGCTGGGGTTGGGATTGGCGATCGCGCCGTGGTACCCGCCGATCAAGGCGGCGTGGACGACGACGTTTAACCTCCAGGCCGGCGGGATCAGCCTGATGCTGCTGGCGTTGTTCTACCTGGTGATTGATGTGTGGGGGTTCAGTCGATGGTCGTTTTTCTTCCGGGTGATCGGGCTGAACGCGATCACGATCTTCATGGCCCCACGTTTGATCGACTTCCCGCGTGCGTCGGCGTTCTTGTTCACGGGTGTGGCGACGCTGGTCGGGGTCTATGGGCCGTTGGTGCTGATCGCGGGGTCGATCGGGGTGAAGTGGCTGTTTTTATGGTTCCTGTACCGGTACCGGATATTCCTACGGGTGTGAAGTCGCTCAGAGGTTTTTTGTCGCCGGCGGTGTCTGATCCGAGGGGCTGAAGTATTTCACGCGGAGCCGAAGCGCGACGTTGACCAGTGCGATCAGGACGGGGACCTCGACGAGGGGCCCGATGACCGCGGCGAAGGCGACGCCGGACTCGATCCCGAAGACCGCCACGGCCACGGCGATGGCCAGCTCGAAGTTGTTGCTCGCGGCGGTAAAGCTCAGCGAGGCGGACTTGGGGTAGTCGGCCCCGGCCTTTCGGCTCATGGTAAAGCTCACGATGAACATGACCACGAAGTAGATCAGCAGCGGGATCGCGATCAGCAGGACATCCCAGGGGCGGGCGATGATCCGCTCGCCTTGCATCGCAAACATCACCACGATCGTAAACAGCAGCGCGGCCAATGTAATCGGTGAGATCGCGGGGATAAAACGGCTCTCATACCAGTCGCGCCCCTTGGTTTTGACCAACAGCAGCCGGGTGAGCATCCCGGCAAAGAAGGGGATGCCCAGGTAGATCAGGACGCTGGCCGCGATCTGCCCCATGGTGATTTCTACGACGCTGCCCTCAAGCCCGAGTATTGGCGGGAGCAGGGTGACGAAGACCCAGGCGTAGATGCTGTAGAAGATGATCTGGAAGATGCTGTTGAATGCGACCAGGCCGGCGCAGTACTCGGCGTCGCCGTGGGCCAGGTCGTTCCAGACGATGACCATCGCGATGCAGCGTGCCAGGCCGATCATAATCAGGCCGATCATGTACTGGGTCCACCGCGGGTCTTCGCCGAGCATGGATGGGGCAAGGAAGCCGAAAAACACGATTGCCAGAGCGGTCATCAGCAGCGGGCCGACGATCCAGTTCTGGACCAGTGAAAGCCCCAGGACACGGGTGTTGCGAAAGACGTCGGGCAGTTCTTCGTAACGAACCTTAGCCAGGGGTGGGTACATCATAAGGATGAGCCCCAGGGCGATCGGGATGCTAGTCGTGCTGTCTGCGGAGAGCTTCATGGCCCCGAGCGTGTCGGTGAAGGCCGGGATCAGGTAACCCAGCAAGACCCCCAACCCCATCGCGGCGAAAATCCAGAGGGTCAGGTAGCGGTCCAGAAATGAGAGTCTGGTGGGTCGGCAGGCGTCCATGGTCAGGTATTCCTTGTACGTTAACTAATTCATCAGCGGGTCGGGCAGCGTTTCGATGAAGGCCCGGATCTCGTCTCGTACACGCCGGTAGTGGTTCAGCGCGTTGTCCGGGTCGGGGTCCGCTTCGGCGAGGCGGGGCGGGTCATCGAACCCGACGTGGATAATCTTTGCGTTGCCGGGGAAGACCGGGCAGGACTCGTGGGCGTTGCTGCAGACCGTCACGACATAATCGAAACTCACGTGTTGGAGTTCATCGAGTGT
>CBDUNP010000202.1:0-5820 GCA_965368605.1 uncultured bacterium
CTCCAGCCCCAGGATCTCGCCGGTGGCTTCGCGCCAGCGTTTGACAAACTCCAGGGTGGTCAACGGGCGCACGCCAGCATCGGTGAGAAAGACATTCACCTCGACCTGATTGTCATTGATGTAGGCAGACACGCCTTCAGACATCTGATCGCCGCCATTCGACTCGACGACCTGATTCCCTGCCGAGACAAGATGTTCACGCACCGCGATCACGCTGTCCATCGGGCTGCCGTAGGGTAGGGTCGCGGTCACGACCGCGCGGTCGGATTCCACGCGGGGCATGAGGATGAAGCCGATACGGCCCGAGCCGATGTAAGCGCCTGCGGTCAGCAGCACGGCCAGGCCGGAAGCGATCACCAGATAGCGGTACGCCATGCACCGACGCAGGAACGGGCCGAATATGTTGGCGATGAATCGGCTGACCAGTGCGCTAAAGGCTTGCTGCTTGTGATGCAGGTAGTGGGTCAGCCGGCTGTGGGGCTTACTGCGTGTGTGAGCCAGGTGGGCGGGGAGGATGAATAACGCTTCGACCAGCGAGATCAGGAAGACGGTGCAGACAACCAACGGGATGACTTTCCATATCTTCCCTATGAATCCCGGGATGAAGTACAGCGGCAGGAAGGCGATCACGTTGGTCAGGACCGCGAACGTGATGGGCACAGCCACGTCCCTGGCGCCCTGGATCGCGGCGTCGACGAAACTCAGGCCGCGCTGGCGGTATTCATAAATGTTTTCGCCGGCGATGATCGCGTCATCCACCACGATCCCCAACGCCACGATGAACGCGAACATGGAAATCATGTTGATGGTTACACCCAGCATCGGCATCAGCAGCAGGCCCCCGAGGACCGAGATGGGGATCCCCATCATGACCCAGAACGCGAGCTTGAACTCCAGGAACAGCCCCAGGATCAGCAGCACCAGCGCCAGGCCGAGCCCGGCATTTTTCAGAAGCAGGGTGAGCCGCTGATTGTAGACCTCCGACATGTCACGGTAGATACCCCAGTCGATGCCGGTTGGGAGGTCCGGCTCGATATCAACCATGGATTCACGCACGGCGTCGGACACGCCGATCGGCGTCTGGTCGCCGATCCGGTAGACGCTGATCCCGATCGAGCGTTTGCTGTTGAACACGACGAGGTTGTCCGTGTCCTCGAAGCCCTCGCGGACCGTCGCCAGGTCCTCCAGGTATACAAATGCGCCGTCAGCGGTGGTGACGATGGGGATCTGCGCAAACTCTCGCGCCCAGTCCCTGCGCTCGTCGACGCGGAGCAGGATCTCGCCGCCCGTGGTTTCGATCTTCCCGCCGGGGATCTCTACCGCCGTTTCGCTGACTTTCGTTGCGACATCGCTGACCGTCAGGCCGTACGCACGCAGCGCCACCTGCGAGACCTCGATAATCACCTCGTAATCACGGGCACCCCGCAGCTCGATCTGGGTGATCGTAGGGTGCTGAAGCAGGCGGTCACGGACCTGCTCGGCCGTTTCGCGCAACGCCCACTCGTCCACGTCCCCATAAAGCTGCACCTCCAGCACGTCGCGTTTGCTGTCCTGGAGCGTCACCTCGGGCTCTTCCGCGTCAGCTGGGAAGGTGGTGATGCGGTCGATTTCCTGCTTGATATCCTGATACACCTTCTGGGTATCGGCGTCTTCGAGCAGTTCGGCGGTGACGGTGCCCACGCCTTCACTCGCGCGGGCGATGACTTCGTCCACGCCGTCCAGCCCACGGATGCTTTCTTCGATCGAGAGGATGATGCCGTTCTCGACCTCGGCCGGGCTGGCGCCGGGATAGGACACACTGATCGTGACCATATCCTCGGTGAACTCGGGGAAGACCTCCTGCTTGATCTGGGTGGTCATGATGATGCCACCGATCAGCAGCACGAGCATCAGCAGGTTGGACGTAACCCGGTTGTCGACCATCCAGGCGATCGGGCCGGTGCGTTTGTCCAGCGGGGGTAGCGGGGTGGGCTGTTCACTCCTCTTGCTTCTCGCTACCCGGCACTGCCTCCGGCGTGGTTTGTCCGTCAAGCCGCAGGAGCAGGCCCTCAACCGGCGCTGAAATGTCCGTCGTGATGATGCGATCCTGTGAGGACAAGCCCGACTTGATCAGCACCACATCACGCCCGCGGTACAGCGGCTGAACCTGCCGGATTTCCAGCGTGTTGTCAGTGTTCATGATCCAGACGGTGTCGCCTTCACGCAGCCATTGGCGTGATAACGCGATGACATCGGAGGCTGCAGCACCCTGGATGGTGGCGTTGAGAAAGTCGTTGACCCAGAGCTGGGGCTTGCCCCGGTTCTCCGGGAGCCTCGCCAGGGGGTCTTTCACACTGACCAGCACGCGCGCCATCCGGCCGTCGGCATCAACCTCCGGCAAAACGCGGATCACTCGGCCGGTGCGTGTCTGACCGGAGCCCCAGGCGATAGGATTGCTCAACGTCACTTGCGAGCCGGACTCACCGACCCGCACCCACTTCAACTGCGATGAGGGGATCGACAGCTCGACCCAGAATTCGTCCGTGCCGTAGAGCGTAAAAAGCGGCGTGGTGGTACCGACCACGTCCCCGATGTCGGCCCATTTCTGCGCGATCACGGCGTTAAAGGGTGTCGTGACCTGCGTCCGGGTCAGATCGAGCTGAGTCGTTTCCAGTTGCGACTTCGCCGAGGCCAGGGCCGCCTCCGCCGATTCAACCGCCGCCTCCGCCGATTGCACAGCCGCCTCCGCCGCTTTCAGTTGCGGCACGCGCAGCACCAGATCGCGGCTATCTTCATCAATCGTTTCACCGAGCAACTCGAACTCGCGCTGCGAGACTCTCTGGTTACCCATCTCTACCGCCAGGTTGTTTTGCGCAGTGACCAGGGCGGCCTTGGCGGTGTCGATGTTGGCGCGTGCGGTCAGGACGGCGCTTTGTTGACGCTTTAAAGCGAGCTCGTAATCGACGGCTTCGACACGCAGTAGCGGTTCACCGGCGGCGTAGGAGCTGCCGGGCTCGGCCGATGGCGCTAACCACTCGACCCGGCCGGCGACCTGGGGTTTGAGCTCAACCGACTGGGCCGGCTTCACCACGCCCATCGCGGTGTCGATCATCACGGGCTGGGCCGAACGATCGAGTTGCACCACATCAACGAGCTTGGCCTGCCGGACCTTGGGCTGCCGCGGCGCGGTTGGCGCGGTATCCATCATCACCTTGGCGCCGATCATCGCCAGCGCCAACACGATGAGGGGTAGCACGACCTTGATGAAGTAGCCTGACAGCCTCTGAAATCGGCGTGGCGGGGGCACGGAGTTGGGGGATTGATCCTGATTCATAATGTCTACTCACGAAAAACCCGGCGTTTCCCCGGGGGGGTGTTTTTTAATCAAGTGTTCGTGGTTCGGGCACGGGCAGGTCCCACGAACCGGCGAGGGCTTGGCACAATTCGATCCGGTGTTCAAGCAATTCCCGTTCGGCGGTCAGCAGTTCACGCTGCAGTGACTGGCGGGAAACCAATGCTTCAAGTACACGGATGTAGTCCAGTTGCCCGTTGAGATAACTGTCCTGTGTGCGTTCATGGACTTGCTGAGAAGTCATCAGCTGCTGGTTCAGCGAAGTGAGGAACCGTGTTTGATGCGCTTCCTGGCTAAGCGCGTCTTCAACTTCCTGTAGTGCGGTGAGGACGGCCGAACCGTAAGCATTAATAGCCTCAGAGACCACGGCCTGGTTACGCTCAACCTCGGCCTTGCGTAAGCCGCCATCCAGCAGCGGCTGGGTGAGGTTGCCCGCAAGGTTGGCGGCCCAGTTGTCGAACAGGTCGCTCGCCCGGGTGGCGGTGGTCTGGGCGCTGGCCGAGAGGCTGATGCGCGGATACTGATCGGCGATGGCGGCACCGAGCCGTTGGTCGGCCGCGAGCACGGCCTGCCGAGCACTGATCAAGTCCGGGCGGCGCTGGAGCAACTCGCTGGGGATACCGGCCTCGGGGACAGGCGGCGGCACCACCAACGCGGGGTCGGGCAGACCTAACAGCGACTCGGGCGGTTGCCCCAACAATACCGCCAACTGGTGACGTGTCACGACCACACTCGATTGCGCCTGGGTCAACTGCCCCTGCGTCTGTTCAACCAGTTGCCGCTGCCGCAACAGATCAACCGCCTGGATCTGCCCCTGGCGGAACTGGAGGGTCAGAACTTCAAGCACCTGCTCATTGGCCTGAACCTGCTGCTCAATCAACCGAACCTGGGCCTGCTGCTCGGCGAACTGATACCACAGCTTCGCGACCGAGGCCGTGAGCGAAATGGCCGCGGCCTGCATGTCCTGCTCGCTGGCTTGGGCGTCGAGCACGGCGGCGTCACGCGTGGAGCGGATACGGCCCCACAAGTCCAGCTCGTAATTGACCGCCAACCCAAGCGCGAAGTCGTTCTGATAGGTGCTTGATCCATCCGCATGATCGACACTGCGTGCGGCGCTGCCGCTGCCGTCCACGCTGGGCCAGAGATCAGCCCCTTCGCGTCGGGCAATCGCACGGGCCTGGTTCATACGGTCCCAGGCCGTCTGCAGGTCAAAGTTGCCACTGAGGGCCCGGCTGATCGCCGTGTTTAATCCCGGGTCATCGAACGATGTCCACCATTGCTGCGACAAAGGCGGGCCGTCCGTATAGGAAAATGACGGAGGGATCACCGCCGGGCTACGGACGGTTTTTTCATTCGATGCGCAGCCGGCCAGCAGCAGCAGCGAGGCGAGTATCGCCCCGCAGGCGGTCCTTAGATAACAATAGTTCTGGTTCATGCGCGGCTTTGTCCTTCTTGCAGGGCGATAGCCCGGATACCACCGATAGAGAACCGTGCGACGTGTTCGGCGAGGTAATCGACTTCTGCCTGGGTAAACGTCTTGCCGCCACCGAGCATCGGGGGCTTCTTGCCGCCTCGGAAGCCGATCGCCAGGCACTGATGCATGATGCTCATGTGGCAGTGCCGACGGACGCGGTCGTCGAGTGTCCTGCCTGCCACGCCGTCAATCAGTTCCGTAAATAGCTCCATCACCGGCCTGAGGGTCCGGCGACGGACGGGTTCGACCGAGCTCACCGGGTCACGCATGTCTTGCAGCAGGAGCCGGCCGAAGCGGCTTTTGTTCCCATGCACGAGGATGCGGTACAGAAGATTACGGATCAGCGTGCCCAGCTTTTGCTCGGGAGAACCGGCCGATTCCATGCCCGCATCAATCGGGGCGACCCGCTGGACCTCGTGCCAGGCGTGCTCCCAGACCTCGGCGTACAGCTTCTCCTTCGACCCGAAGTGATAATTCACCGCGGCGATGTTGGCACCACAGGCCGAGCATATGTCGGAAATCCGTGACTCGCGGAAACCCTTTTCCACAAACACGTTACCGGCCGCTTCCAGCAGCTTCTTCCGGGTATCCAGGCCATCGCTTCGCTTCGTCATCGTGGGCTCCTGCCTATACAACGCATAATTCAAATTATTATTTCAATTATGTAATTGAATTGTTGTGCGTCAAGGCCCAAACAGGCCCAAGACCTGCAGCCCCCCACCGCCACAGCTACACCAGCCTCCAGACACACAGAACCCATGCCCCGCGCCTACCCCATGACCCGACAAAGCACGCGATCTATAAAGAGGCCAAAGTTCGAACGCGAGCCACGAAGACACACAGATACCGAAGCCGATGAGCAAGCCCCGATTGACGGCTCGAGTGACGGCGCACCTTCACCACGGGGTGCTATTCGGCGTGATCAAGAAAATATGCCTGATAGCCCCAATGGGCCGGAAAAGGCCAAGCGGGGCTTAGAAAGAATGACCGGGCTGGGACTCGAACCCAGGACCCG
>CBDUNP010000203.1:0-5817 GCA_965368605.1 uncultured bacterium
CCATGTTCGCGACACTCGCCCGCAGTTGGGAATACGCCAAGATCAGTTACGGCGTGCTCTGGGAAAACAAGCAGCTGGTGATCTTCCCGATCCTGTCATCCATTGCCGCCGTGCTCGTGATGGCCAGCTTCCTCGTGCCGCTGTGGTCCAGCGGGATGATCGAACGCATGGCGGGGGACGACCCGGCGGCCGCGCCCAGTGACGCGGTGCTCTACACGATCCTCTTCGCGTTCTACTTCTGCAACTACTTCGTGATCGTGTTCTTCAACGCCGCGCTGACCGCGTGCGCGATGCGCGTCATCAACGGGGAGACCCCCACCGTCGGCGACGGGCTGGCCGTAGCGATGAAGCGGCTGCCCCAGATCGCGGGCTGGGCGTTCGTCTCGGCGATCGTCGGCGTGGTCCTGCAGATCATCGAGAACGCCCACGAGAAGGCCGGGCAGTTTGTCTCGGCGATCCTCGGCAGCGCGTGGACCGCGCTGACCTACTTCGTCGTCCCCGTCATCGTCGTCGAGGGCGTCGGGCCCGTCGAGGCCTTTAAGCGTTCCACCGGGACACTCAAGAGCCAGTGGGGCACCGCGCTGGTCGGCGGCTTCTCGCTGGGTTTCTTGGGTTTGCTGGTTATTGTCCCGATCGTGCTGGTCGGCGGCGGGCTGGTCTGGCTGGCCACGCAATCGATGGGCACGGCCGGTCTGGTCGCCGCGATCGCGGTCGCCCTCGTCCTGCTCGCGATCGGCTTCGCGGTGAACAGCGCCGCCGGCATCGTGTTCAAGGCCCTGCTCTACAACTTCGCCACCAACCGCAGCCTCCCGCAAGGCGTCGACGCGTCACATTTCGGCGACGCGTTTGTGAGTAAGGGGTGAAGCCCCGCGATCGCGCCGAAAGATTATTCCGGCGTGTGGCTTGTCCCGTCAACCGTCGTCACTCCCAACCCATCGAACCAAAGCCGAAACGACTTGTCGGCGTTGTGATGGTCGGTGCAGACCTTGATCGGCCCAAGCTCGACGTTGTTTTCCCACGTCATCGCGCTGCCTTTCTCGCCACCGCCGCGGCGGAAGACCCAGTGCGTGATCAGGCCGGCGTTGTCGATGTAGAGGTCATACGCATCGCCCGGCGTGTAGCCGCCCTCGTCAGGGTACTGCACGATCAGCTTCTGCCCTGTGCCCTCGCCGATCGGCAGCGGCGATTCGCCGGCGTCGGTGACCGTCTGCTCTGACCAGATGAGTTGATAGGGAAACAGCAGCCAGTAGCTGTCGTTGATGAACCGGTGGTCGGTCTTGCTCAGTTCTTCGGAGACATCCTCTCCCGCAAGATCGCTTTGCAGGTAGGTGATCGGCTCCTCGCCCTCGATTTCAAGCGTGACACGGCCTTCGATCGGCCGCCAGGTCCAGTGCCTCGCCGAGTGGCCGCGGGCGGACTGGGTGTTGAACGTGAAGCGGATTTCTTCGACCTGATCCCAGTCAGCGAAGCCATACGACATCGCGACCGCTTGGCGGAGGCCTTTTGCCATGCGGTCATCATCAGCCATTGCGGCCGTTGGGTAGAGAGAGGCGGCGATCAACACCAGCCAGCCCATAAGACGTATGGATATCCGTGGCATATCGAGTCCTTTGGTTAATGTTTTGCGAACATATCGACCTAAAAAAGATCGTTCCCGGCATCATCAATTGATATCGACACCCCCAGGTGCTCCGCCGCGGCCTTCGTTAGCTGTCGGCCCTTGCGTGTCCGCGCCAGAAAACCGATCTGTAACAGGTAAGGCTCGCAGACTTCTTCAAGCGTCCCGGCGTCTTCGCCCAGCGTGGCGGCGATCGCCTCGACACCGACGGGCCCGCCCTCGTAGGTCTCCGCGATGACACGCAGGTACTTGCGATCCAATTCGTCCAGGCCCAGCCCGTCCACGCCTTCCAGCTCGAGCGCTTCATCAACGATGGCGGGGGTGAGCTGGTCGTTGTGCTTGACCTGCGCGAAGTCGCGGATCCGCCGCAGCAGCCGGTTGGCGATCCGTGGCGTCCCGCGCGACCGCGACGCGATCGACAGCATCGGCTCACTGCTCGCCGCCATCCCCAGCAGGTCGGCGCTGCGATGCAAAATCTTAAGTAAGTCGTCCTGTGGGTAGAACTCCAGGTTGTGCGTCAGCCCGAACCGCGACCGCATCGGCCCGCTGATCAGCCCCGCCCGCGTCGTCGCCCCGATGAGCGTGAACGGCTGCAACGGCAGCGTGATCGTCTTGGCGTGCATCCCCTGATCGACCGTCACATCGATCTTGAAATCTTCCATCGCCGAGTAGAGGTACTCCTCCAGAGAGATCGGCATCCGGTGGACCTCGTCGATGAACAGGACGTCGCCACGTTGGAGCTTGGTAAGGAAGCCGACCAGGTCGCCGGGCTTGGTCAGCGCGGGCCCGCTGGTGACGGTGACGTGGGCGTCCATCTCGTTAGCGATGACATGGGCGAGCGTGGTTTTGCCTAATCCGGGGGGGCCGTGCAGCAGGACGTGCTCCATCGGCTCATTGCGTTCCCTCACCGCCTGCAACGTGATCCGCAGCTTCTCCACCAGACGCGGCTGCCCGACGTAATCGTCCAGCTTCACCGGGCGCAGCGACAGATTCACCGCCTCCTCAGCGGGGCTCTGCGTCTTCCCTGAAACAATCCGTTCGGTCGCCATCCCCAGATGATAGCGGATGGCCGAAGAGTTCGACTCTGTGGGCCCCGCACCGGGTTAAAAATAAGCTAATCGGGGGGTTAATCCATCCCGATCACGCGCTCGATTTCTTCGAGTGAGGTTTCGCCACGCATGACCATGCCGTAGCCGCCTTCCTTGAGGCTGGTGAACATGGTCAGGTCCACCGCCTTCTTGATCGCCGCGATGTCCGGGCGGTCCATGATGACGTCGCGCAGAGCGTCGTTGGTGCTTAGCAGTTCGTACACGCCTTGTCGGCCGGCGTACCCGGTGCCGAAGCATTTGGCGCAGCCGGCGGGGGCGTAGATTTTTTCGATCCCGCGGACGCTCTGGCCCATGCGCATGACCTGCTCGGGGGTCGGGCGTTTGGGGGTCTTGCAGTGCTCGCACAACAACCGGGCCAGGCGTTGAGCCAGGACGAGGTTGAGTGTGGACGCGACGAGGTAAGGCTCGACGCCCAGGTCGATCAGGCGGAAGATCGTGCCGATGGTGTCCTTGGCGTGGACGGTCGAGAGCACCAGGTGCCCGGTGCTGGCGGCCTGCATCGCGGCGGTCGCGGTGTCTTTGTCACGGATCTCGCCCAGCACGATGATGTCGGGGTCCTGTCGCAGGCAGGAGCGAAGCAGCTGGTGGAAGCTGTGGCCCTGGTCTTCATCGACGGGGATCTGCGTGACGCCTTTGACTTCGTATTCGATCGGGTCTTCGATCGTGATGACGTTACGCATCTGCGCGTCGATCTGTCGCAGCGCCGCGTAGAGCGTCGTCGTCTTGCCCGAGCCGGTCGGGCCGCAGTTTAAGAGCATCCCGGTGTTCTGCTTGGTCAGGTCGCGGATCTTCTGATACATCCAATCCGGCAGCCAGAGGTCGGAGAGCTTTTGCGGGGCGTTGAACGGGTCTAGCACGCGGATGACCATCTTCTGGCCGAACATCGAGGGCGTGAAGCTGATGCGGTAGTCGATCCGCCGGTCGGGGACCTGCACGGAGAAGTGGCCCTCCTGAACGATGCCTTTCTTGGCGATGTCGATATCGCCGAGCACCTTGATCAGGCTGGCGAGCCGTCGGTACATGCCGGTGTCGACCTTGGAGACCTCGACCATCGCGCCGTCGATGCGCAGGCGGACCAGCCCGCCCTCGCGCTTCGGTTCCAAGTGGATGTCCGAGGCGCTTGCGCGGATGCAGCCGAGCATGAGCAGGCGCACCACGTCGATGGCCTCGGCGGTGGTGTCTTTGCCGCGTGCCGCGCCGCCGCTTGCCGCGTGGACGGTGTTGCCGCGTGCGTTGATCAGGGCGACCTCGGACAGGCCGTAGGGCACGTCCTTGCCGACGGTGAGCAGGGCGGTGAACGACCCGATGCCGTAGCCGCCGCCGCCGGTGATCGGATCGGCGTCGTCTTCATCCAGCAGCACGGGGGTGCCGACCTCGACCTCGATGCCGTCGTCGCCGGACATGGTGTCGGAAAGCCGTCCGCCGGATGGCCCGGGTCCGTGCCCGGGGAGTTGTCCGGGCGCGACCTGCACGGTGGCGCCGTCGTCGATAAAGCGGACCTCGGTCCCGCCGACCAGGAAGCTGACGCCGGACTTCAAGATAACGGAGACGATGTCCAGCCCGTCCATCTTCGTGCCGTTGCGCGAGTCCAGGTCGCGCAGGACGTAGCCATTGGTCGATTGCTCGATCTGGCAGTGGTGTCGGCTGATCAGTTTGTCGTCGTCGATGATGACGGAGTTGCTGGCGTGGCGACCGATCGTGACCTTGCTTGTCGCCAGGTTGCAACGCTTGACACCGGAACTTGTGAGGACTTCAAGATGAGCCATAAGCCCCGTTATTGTACGGCCTAACTGTCACGGCTCACAATCCCCAAGCTAAATACGCCTCAGACCGCGGTGACTTCCCGTTCTTGCTCGATCAGGTCGTCGTAGGTCTCCCGCCGACGGATCACGGTGGCCTTGGCCCCGTCGACCAGGACCTCCGGCGGCCGCTGCATCGTGTTGTAGTTGCTGGCCATCACCATCCCGTATGCGCCGGCGGTGAAGAAGCACAGCCCGTCGCCGCGTTTGAGCTCCGGCAGCGCCCGACCGGGGGCCAGCGTGTCGCTGGTCTCGCAGATCGGCCCGACCACGTCGTAGGTCTTCAGGCCCGGCAGGTCCATCTCTTTGGCGCGTTTGACCGGCACGTGCTCGGGCGCGACCTTCGTCGGCCAGGCGAAGTGGAACCCCTCGTAGAACGACGGGCGGATCAGGTGGTGCATCCCCGTGTCCACGATCGCGAACGTCTTGCTCCCGCCGGTCTTGATGTAGGACACCTTGCAGGCCAGCACGCCGGCGTTGCCGGAGATCGTCCGCCCCGGCTCGATGATCAGTTGCAGGTCTTTGCCGCGGAGCAGCGGCACGATCGCCTCGGCGTAGGAGCTGTAGGCCGGGCTCTTGTCCGATTCATAATCCGCCGCGTACCCGCCGCCGATGTCCAGCGTGTCGATCGTATAGCCCTCAGCACGCAGCTCGTCGATCATCTTCAACGCCTTCGTGATCGCCAGCACATAAGGATCGGGCGAGTAGATCGGGGAGCCGATGTGCAGGTGGATCGCGGTCAGCCGGCAGTGCTTGTTGTGGCCGTAGGACTGGAAGAACCGCTTGGCGCGTTCGATGTCCACGCCGAACTTGGTTTCCTTCTTGCCGGTGGTGGTCTTGTCGTGGGTCTTGGGATCAAAAACGTCGGGGTTGACGCGCAGCGCCCCGTTGGCGGTCTTGCCCATGCGCTCGGCGATCGCGGCGATGTTCTCGAACTCGGCCTCGGACTCGATGTTGAACCACCCGATCCCCGCCTCGATCCCGCGCTCGATCTCCGCATCGGTCTTGCCGACGCCCGCGTAGACGACCTTGCTCATGTCCGCCCCAGCCAACTGGGCGCGGTAGACCTCTCCGCCGGAGACCGCATCCATCCCGCTGCCTCGCTCAGCCAGCATCTTCACGATGTTCAGGTTGCCGCAGCTCTTGATCGAGTAACAGATGATCGGGTCCAGCTCCGAAAACGCCTCGACCAGCGCATCATAATGCCGCTCGAACGTGGCTTTGGAGTAGATATAGACCGGCGAACCGACCTTGGCCATGATGTCATCGACCGCCACGTCTTCGCAGAACA
>CBDUNP010000204.1:0-5817 GCA_965368605.1 uncultured bacterium
GTCGTGATCCTCGAAGACATCGCCACCACCGGCGGGCAGGTCCTCGAAGCAGCGAAAACCCTCTCCGACATGGGCGCGAAGATCGTTTCCATCATCGCCGTGATCGACCGCCAGGAGGGGGCCCGCGAAAACATCGAAGCCGCGGGGTACGGGTTTGATAGTCTGCTGACCAAGGCGGATTTGGGGATCGAAGAATAGCCCAACGACCCCAAGCATCCATCTCACAACCCTGAGGTTGATCGGCCTGGATTACCCGATCAATTCAGCCCCGCTGGGGGTGTTGTCGGGGTCGACGGTGTCGCCGTGGACGATGACGGGGTCGATCTGGCCTTCGATGGTGACGCGGCCGTGGTGGTCGATGACACAGACGGGGATCTTGCCGGCGCGCCAGTCGGCCAGGGGGAGCAGGGGCCAGCGTTGGGGCTTGTGGCGGTCGGGGTCGACGGTGATGTAGGTCCCGCCGGGCGCTTTGCGGTCGATGACCAGTCGGGGCGCGGCGAGCAGGTGGCCCATGCCGGTGATGCCGCGGGGGTTGTGGGTGATGTAGTTGTTGATGTAGGTATCGGTGTAGCCCAGCGAGTTTTCGCCGGTGTTGCTCATCACCTGCATGTCCCAGTAGTACTGCGGGGACAGGGGCCTGAGGCGGATGTATTGCGCGAGTGTGTCGCGCCAGAGGTTCTGGCTGACCCAGACGTTGTCAGTTTCGGCGGAGGTGTGCCCGCAGCCGTAGCGGGACGCGTTTTCGCGTTGGGCGCTGGAGATGTCCTGGCGGAGGTGGCTGTGGTTTAAGAGGTCCGGGCGGCCGACCATCAGTGGCAGGAGCAGGCCGTTGCCGGTGTAGATCGAGTAGGCGTCCCAGCCCGGGAGTGTGTCGTAAGGCAGGGGCTTGCCGGTCCAGGCGTCGATGATGCCGACCGCCGACTTGTCGACGCAGACGGCGTAGTGATCGCCCAGCCAGGCGGCGGCCTCGACCTTGCCCAGGCTGTCGCTGGCGAGGTTGTCACACTGCCGGGCGAGCTCGGGCTCCAACTCGGCGAGGCGGAGCAGGTCGGCCGCGGCCTTCAGCGCAGCGAGGCGCTTGACCGCAAGATACGTCTGCTTGCGCGCGAACTGGATGGCGGGGCTGGCATCATCGATCGTGTTGGCGACGCCTTTGGAGGGGAAGCCCGATCCGTCGCGGTCGGCCCAGATCAGGTAAGTCGCCAGACGCGCGACCAACGGGGCGACGTCTTGCAGCACCATGTCCCGGCCGGTCCAGCGGGTGTAGGCCTGGAGCAGCAGGAGGTAGTTACAGTTCTCCTCGACCTCCATGTCGTGGGGGTAGGCCTGGCCGAGCGCGTTGACGCCGCCGCCCATGTCGTGGCTGAGGAAGCTGCCCTTGGAGGGCTCGTGCGGTTTTTCGTGCTCGGCCCACTGGCTGAACTGCATGCCCAAGAGCTTTGGCCAGAGCGTGAGATACAGCAGCGCGATGTTGTATTCGACGTCGAGCGTGCCCAGGTAGGCGCATGTGCCGTCCCAGGCCCCGAACCAGCCGGTGCGTGTATCCGCGTCCTCATAGATATCACACCAGAAGGTGTTGCTCAGCCAGGCCTGGAAACTCAGGGCCATGAGGTGTGATTGCGCGGTGTCCAGAGGCGCCTGCTCGAGCAGCTTCTCGAATCGGCGGGAGAGGGCGAGGCGTTGGTCGCGTGTTTCGATGGCCTCGTCGATGACTTCATCGAGGTTGTGCCAGGCATTGGTGTAGCGGAAGCAGGCGTCGTGGGTCTGGCCCTTGTGTTTGACCTTCAGGATGTTGTCGGCGACGTGCGCGCCCCAGACCAGCCGCCACTTGGTGCCGCTGCCGGCGTCGGTGACGGGGAGCTCGCAGATCAGCCCCTGATTGCAATCGGTGACTTCACAGCCGGGGTTCAGGCTGACGATCCGCTCGTTGACGTCGACGAAGCGGTGCGGGCCGTCTGAAATCCCATCGGGGAGGTGGTATTGATCGGCGCGGGGGGTGAGGCGATTGGTGTATGCCAAGTCGATCGAGGCGGGCTGGCCATCACTGTCGGTCGAGGCGGAGATGGTGGTGTCCGGGCGGCCGATGCGGATAAAGAGCTTGATCTTCTCCGGCGGCTGGGTCACTTCACTCCAGCGGATGCGGTGTACGGGGTTGACGCGCATCTCCAGGTAGAACGCGGGCATGATGCACAGGCGTTCATCCTGCGGGTAGAAGACCGAGTGGACGTTGAACTCGAAGCGGAGGTTGTGTTTTTCGCTGTAGCCCCGGAACGTGATCGAGTTCATCCGCTCGAACTGCTCGGGGTTGGATAGCGGCGTGCCTTCGGTGGTGAACGGGAGGACACAGTGTGTGCCGTCCGGCTCGATCAGGCCGACCTTCAGGTCCATCGGCTCGTCCAGGAACCGGCCCATCGCCGAGTGCATCACCCGGTTCTTGTAAGGCTCAAACAGCAGGTTGAACCGGCTGCCCAACCTGCCCATCGTCCACGTCATCGATTGCATAAAGGAAATACCTCTGAAGCGGAACCGTCCCTATTGTGCGACACGGAGGGCTTGAGGTAAAGCCCGGGGCTCAAGAAGTCGGCATCACCAGGCCCAATCGACGCACCACGTCTGGAATCACACCCAGAACGTCATCCAATTCTTGTTGTTTGGTATCGCGACTCAGCGACAGCCGGATCGAGCCGTGGGCGGCGGGTTCGGGGATGCCCATCGCCAGGAGGACGGGGGAAGGCTCCAGCGACCCGCTGGAACAGGCGGCCCCGGCGGAGGCACAGACGCCCTTCTCGCTTAGGCCCATGAGGATGGCTTCGGCTTCGAGGGTGGGAAAGGCGATGTTGGTCGTGTTCCAGAGCCGCCGGGTTAAATCCGCCGGGCCGTTGATCTGAGCGGTGGGGATGGCGTTAAGCAGGTCGGCCTCGAACTGGTCCCGCATGGCGGTGAGGCGGGCGAGCCGGGCGGTGTCTGCGAGAAAATCTTTAGCGAGATCAGCCGCGACGCCCAGGCCGATGATGCTGGCGACGTTTTCCGTGCCGCCCCGTCGGTTCAGCTCCTGCGGGCCGCCGAGGATGTGTCGGTACAGGCGCAGGCCTCGTCGGACGTACAGCGCACCGACGCCCTTGGGGCCATGAAACTTGTGGCCGGAGAGCGTGAGCAGGTCAATGTCGGCGTCATCCAGGTTGATCGGCAGCTTGCCGACGGCCTGACAGGCATCGACATGGAAAAACACCTTCGGCCGACCCGGCCTCTCCGCCGCGATCTTTTCCTTGACGCCTCGGATCGCCTGCGCGATGTCATGGATCGGCTGGAGGGTGCCGGTCTCGTTGTTGGCCCACTGGATGCTGATGAGGATCGGCCCGGGCTTGTCGGTGTTAGCGAGGATGGCGTCGGTCACGCCGCTTGGGTCGATCACCCCCCCACCGCCGACGGGGAGCCAGACGGTGTTGCCGACCTTGCCGAAGGCTTCCGCAGGCTCGCGGATGGCGGCGTGTTCGACCCGGCTGGTGATGAGGGTGCCGGGGGTTGCGTCGTTGGAATTGCTGAGGATGCCGTGCAGCGCGAGGTTGTTGGACTCGGTGCCGCCGGACGTGAAGACGACCTGCCTTGGGTGGGTGCCCAGCAGCGAGGCCACGGACGCGCGGGCCAGCTCGATCTTCTGCCGGGCGGACTGCCCGAAGCGGTGGACGCTGGACGGGTTGGCCCAAAGCTCCCGCTGAGCATGGCTCACCGCCTCGACGACTTCGTCGGCCGGCTTGGTGGTGGCGTTATTGTCAAGATAAACAAGCTCCATGGGCAGGATTCTAGGCCCTTGGGCCGGGGCGTGCCTGTCCGCACACCGACCTTGCCAGAACAGACACCCACATGTCCTAATCAGCCGCCGACCCCACGGGCCGCGCGCGTTAAACTCATAGGGGCAAACAAACCGCTGAAAATCCAGGGTCTTAGGAGCTTAGCCATGATTCACAACCGGTACGATCGCCGTCGATTCATATTCATACTCGAGCTGTGTGCCGCGGTGATGCTGCTGGCGTTGCCGGCCTGCGCGCAGACGCGGGAGGCGGGCACCCAAGAGGCGTCGCAAGGCCTGCCCGGTGTGCGGATCGTGAACGACTTCGCGCCGCCGGGCGAGTCGAACGTGCGGTCGTCTTTCCGGTTGGCGGACGGCGTTGCGCTGATCGGCACGGAAGAGTCGGCCGACATCTACAAAACCGAGGACGCCGGGCGGACCTGGCGCAAGACCGTCGACGGGCTTGAAGCATGGGACATCAATGACGTGCGGAACTACCTCCGTGCGCAGGACGGTCGGCTGTATGCGACCACCACCGAGCCGGCGCTGGTGATCCGCTCTGAGGACGAGGGCGAGAGCTGGGAAGTTGTTGCCAAGGCCCAGGCGTCGCGCACCGTGGCCCTGACACAACTCGACGACGGCACGATCCTCGTGGGGCTTCGCCGAAGCGAGAACGACCGCATCAGCATCATCCGCAGCGAAGACGGGTTCGAGACGTTCGACTGGATCGCGCTGTCGGACGAGCTCCCGCGGCAGAACGTGACCTGCATGATCGGTCTGGGCGAAGGCGTGGTGCTGGCGGGTATCGGTTACGAGGAATCAGGCAAGGTGTTCAAGTCCACCGACGCGGGCAAGACCTGGAAGCAGACCGCCGACTTCCCGGACGCACGCGACCTGATGAGTTTCTTACACATCGGTGAGCGCGTCTACGTCACGGCCTCAGGCATCGCGACGCTGTATGCCAGCGGTGACGGCGGGGAAACGTGGGGCAAGGCCCATCAGGTCTGGGAGAAAGGGTTCCTCGGTGAATCGGCCTCGTTTACGCGCGGCGGGAAGACCTACTACATCCTGAGCGCGACCGACCAGCGGGAAAAACCCAGCCGACACGTCCTGCTGATCTCGGGCGACGACGGCGCGTCCTGGCAGGAGTGGATCGAGCTGGCCAAGGACCAGTCCGGCGGCGCGAGCAACGTCACGATGATCAACGACCACACACTCATCGTCGGCACGGGCAACCACAGCGCCCAGGGCCACGTGTATACGCTTGAGATCGAGTAAGTTAGGCGGGGGCCTGTTGTGATTCAAGCGCGGCGAGCCAGGCGTTGACCTCGCGACGGCTGGTGAGACGGACACGGATAAGGTGGGCGTGAGCGGGATCGGCGAAGAGCGATCTGTAAAGCTCACGGCGGCGGGCGAAGGTCTGCATCGACCAGAGCAGGATGGATTCACGCGAGAAAAACGTCAGCCGCCAGCTCTCACAGTTGTTGTGCCACATGGGTTTTTTGGTCCATGCCCGGCGAACGGATCGGCAAAGCAATTGACCAAATATCTGATGCCGGGGCAGGTCAAGCCAGACAAGCGTATCGACCCGCTGAAGGATCAGTGCGCCCTTGTGATCGGATAGGCCGTCGACGTTGCCGTCGAAAGTCCACGCGTCGGCCAGGGTGGCCCGGTCGTATTCAGCCAGCCGCTGGTCGGGCGGATTCTCTTTCCAGTCCGGGCCCCAGTAGATCGCGTCGCTACAGATATAGGTCAGCCCCAACACCTCAGCCAGACGTTGAGCGACGAAAGTCTTGCCGGCCCCACTCGTGCCAAGCACAGCGATCCGACGGCCGGGTTTGGGGGTGTTAATCTGGGGCATCAGGAACTCGAAGCGTGATAGTTTACCCGCACGATTCAGGGGCTATCATGTCAGGCTCGACGCTTGTTATATAAGGATCCCCGATGGACTTTTTCCAGTATCGTGACGGCCAGTTGTTCTGCGAAGACGTGGCGGTCGATGACATCATGGCCAAGGTCGGTTCGCCGGT
>CBDUNP010000205.1:0-5811 GCA_965368605.1 uncultured bacterium
ACCTGATTGGTCAACTCAAGCAGCAGGGCGAATACGTGCTGGGCCACCGCGGCCCCGCTGTAGCCCGGTACGTTCGTGACCACGATCCCGGCCGCCTTCGCCGCGTCCAGGTCGACGACGTTCACCCCCGTCGCCAGCACGCCGATGTATTTGAGGTCGGGCAGTTGCTGGATCACCTCGGCCGGGAGGGGGGTCTTGTTGGTCAGGATGATGGACGCGCCGGCCGCCCGTAGCACGACCTCGCCCGGCGGGGTTCGGTCGTGGACGGTGAGATCGCCCAGGGTTGTCAATGCGTCCCACATCGGCTCCCCACCCGGCGCAGCCTCACCCGGCACGGCGGGGGTGAGTGTGTATCCATCTAAAACGATGATCCGATCAGGCATAGCGGTACTCCTGGGGGCTATATTACCAACGGCCCGGCTTGGCTGGTGTCCCGTGGCCGACCGGCCTATCATGCCCGTATGGCGATCTTCCTCGATGATGAACCCGTCCAGCTGGCGGGGAGCAGTCTGGCTGAGCTGATCGGCTCGGCCACCCGGCACCTGTCCGATGATGGGCGGGTGGTGGTCGAGGTGATGATCGATGGCAGCGTCCTCAATGCCGAGGACATGCAGCTTAAGAAGAACGACCCGCTTGAGGGCAATGAGGTCCGGTTCGTCTCGGCGGACCCGGCAAGCCTGGCGGTGTCTACGCTCCATCAGGTCCGCGACCAGCTGCCTCAGGCGTCCTCGCTGCACGAGCAGGCGGCGGAGCATCTTCAGCAGGACAAGCCCGAGGAGGCCTTGAAGCTCTTGGGCGAGTCGATCGGCGTCTGGATGCAGACGCAGGAGGCCGTGCTGGGCTCGGCGGGCGTGGTCGGGCTGGGGCTGGACGAGGTCAAGGTCGAGGGGGAGCCGATGTCTGACTTCACCGACGAATTGATCAAGAGCCTGCACGAGCTGAAAGACCTGATCGTCGCCGGCGACACGGTCGCTCTGGCGGACGCCTTGGCCTACGAATGGCCGCCGATCGTGGAGCGCTGGGATGCGCTGATCGGCGAGCTGATCAAAGCGATTGAAGATAAATAGGACAAGCCGGAAATTAGATCGTGACGGGGCGACCGCTTTCTACTAACCACTAACCACCAGCCACTAACCAACCACGATACCCATGCCAAAACCCAACCTCGATCATCCGACGCTCCCCCTGGTCAAGCAGAAGTTTGCCGGCCGAAAGCTCTTCGCCACCGAGTTCCGCGGCGAGACCACGCTCATCATCGAGAAGGCCGACCTCCTGGAGGTTCTGGCTTTCCTGCACAGCGACGAGCGATGCCAGTACAACTTCCTGTCGGACGTGACATGCGTGGATTACCTGAACTATCCCGGGAATACCGACAGCGGCGACGGGGCCCCCAAGGGCCGGTTCGGCGTGGTCTACAACCTGGTGAGCTACCCGAACAACCGTCGGCTGTTCGTGAAGGTTCATCTTGATCCGACGCTGGATACCAGCGGCATCGAGGACGACCCGGCGCTGCATATCCCGAGCGTCTGCGGCATCTGGCCGGGCGCGGAGTGGACCGAGCGGGAGGTGTTTGACATGTACGGCATCCGCTTCGATGCGCACCCGGACCTGCGAAGAATCCTGCTCTGGGAAGACTACCCAGCCCACCCGTTGCGGAAGGATTACCCCGTGAACGGCCGAGGCGAACGCGAAGAATACGTCGTCATCGACCGCGACAGCGCGTGATGGTCGGGTACTGAAATTCGGATGACGGGAATCGGATCACAAAGAGGGAAACGTGCCTCACGCCGTCCCTGAGCGTCCGCGAAGGGGCGGATCGCCGGCTGATTCACCGAGTTTTTCAGCAATATCCCGGCCCAAAACCGCCCAGACTCACACAGAATCAACCGGCTTGATAACCGTATTCTCACGGTTGACAATCCTCAAAAATGTGCGATAATTTGTAAGTCATGAACGCGAATTCCTTCTTTTTTGGCTACTTTTGGTTTGACCGGACGCCAGCCGCGTTGGGAACGGAGTAGTCAACTATCGAAGTTTGACGAATCACGACCCTGACGCGGAAGCGTCGGGGTTTTTTTATAGGCACGGGACACACCGATGGCACGGTATTGGCACTATTAACGAACACACACGGGTAGGGCGTCTCCTATTCAGAGGCGCCCGTACCCGTCAGGAACACCAAGGAGCAAGCGATGATCGTAGTGATGAGGCCGGACGCAACGAAGCAGGAAGTCGAGCACGTCGTGAAACTGATACGAGAAATGGGACTGAAAGACCACCCGATCGTGGGCTCGGACCTGACCGTGGTTGCGGTGATCGGGGACGACCGCAAGAAGGACGGCTCCGTTCTGGAAGGCGCGCCCGGCGTCGACCGCGTGATGAAGGTGCTGGCCCCATACAAGATGGCGGCCAAGGAGACCCGCTCCGGCGAGAAGACCCAGATCGACATCGGCGGCGGCTGCGTCTTCGGCGGCAAGCAGGTGCCTGTGATCGCGGGGCCTTGCAGCGTTGAGGATGAAGAGAAGATCATGGTCGCCGCCCGTGCGGTGAAGGCTTCCGGCGCACACGCCCTGCGTGGCGGCGCGTTCAAGCCGCGCACGAATCCTTACGCGTTCCAGGGGCACGGCGAAGACGGCCTGAAGATGCTCGCCGCCGCACGCGCCGAGACCGGCCTGCCGATCGTGACCGAAGTTCTGACCCCCAGCGAAGTCGAGATGGTCAGCGAGTACGCCGACTGCCTGCAGATCGGCACGCGTAACAGCCAGAACTACAAGCTCCTGGAAGCCTGCGGCAAGCAGCCCAAACCTGTTCTCTACAAGCGCGGCATGGCGATGACGCTGGACGAATGGTTGCAGGCGGCGGAATACATCCTCGCCTCGGGCAACCCGAACGTCATCCTCTGCGAACGCGGTATCCGCACGTTCGAGGACCACACTCGCAACACCCTGAGCCTGTCGGTCGTGCCGGAGCTACAGTTCCGCACGCACCTGCCGATCGTGATCGACCCGTCACACGGCACGGGCCACGCGCGTCTCGTCCCGTCCATGGCCAAGGCCGCCATTGCCGCCGGGTGCGACGGGCTGGCGATCGAGATGCACCAGGACCCCCAGCACGCCCTGACCGACGGTGCGCAGTCCATCACCCCTGAGGTGCTCACCGAGCTGATGGGCCAGCTGCAGCGGGTCGCCGAGGCGGTCGACAAGGAATGCGTCCCCGGTGCCACCGCGGCGGTGTGACGTTAGTATGTGCCGATGAGCAGAGACATCGTCCGGCTATCCGCAGGTGACTTTGGCGAAGCGATGGCGTTCCTTGACGGCGTCTTCGCCGAACATTCGCCCCATGATTTCGCCAACCTGCTCCCGTCGATCTATCAGCCGACGGACGAGCACATGCGGTGTAACTACGCCGTGCGCGACGGCGGCCGGCTCGCCGCGATCGTGGGGGTGTTCCCGATCGATTGGCGCGTCGGCGGGGTCCCGCTGAAGATGGCGGGCATCGGGGGGGTGTCGGTCCACAAGGATTTCCGTGGCAAGGGCTACATGAAGCTCTTGATGAATCACGCGGTCCAGCAGATGCAAAAAGACGGCGTAGACCTGTCTTACCTGGGCGGTCGGCGTCAGCGTTACACCTACTTTGGCTACGAGGTCGGCGGGTGTAAGTACCAACTGAAGTTCAACCTGGACAATGTCCGTCATGGTTTGCGTGGGGCGGAAGCCGGCGTGACGTTTGAGCCGTTTGAGGACGACTCGGATTCACTGAGCACGCTTAAGAACCTGCACGAAGCCCAGCCGAACTACTGCGAACGCTCCGAAGAAGCTTTTGCGAGGTATGTACGGAGCTGGAGCTTCAAGCCGAGGCTGGCCCGGGATGAGCAGGGGCGGGTTGTGGGCTATGTCGCTGCGAATGAGGTTGGGGACCAGGTCAATGAGCTGGTCGCCGATGGCCCCGAGTCGGCCCGGCGGATCGTCGGTGCGTGGATGCAGTCAACCCAGCTGGGGCTCACCCTTCAGACGGTCGGGCCGATCGACCCGAACCTGCGTGCGTTGATAGGTTTTGCAGAGACGACAAGCACCGCGCCGTCGGGCAACTGGCGCATCTTCAATTGGCACAAGGTCGTGGACGCGTTGATCCGGGCGAAGCATCTGCATGAGCCGATGCCGGCGGGTTCGGTCGCCGTTCAGATCGGGGACGAGCAAGGGCCGGTGTATATCCGAAATGAAGAGAAAGGTCGGGGGGTACGGCCAGCCGACCTTCAAGTCGATCCGCTCGCCGCGGTGCCGATGCTGTTTGGGCCTCAGTCGCCGGCTTCGGTTCAGCCGCTGCCCGAGTCGGCGAGGATGCTTGCCGCGTGGTGCCCGTTGCCGCTTGGCATCTCGCCGCAGGATAAGGTTTAGAGTTACATCCACATCCTCATACACACGTCGGCAATCCCCGCCGCGCCCAGCAGCAAACTGATCGCACCATTGACGGTGAGAAACGCGATATGGATGTGATGTGTCTTGGACCGCCAGACCAGCACGTGCTCCAGCACAAGCAGCACTGTAGCCAGGACCGCAGCCGGCAGGAACAGCACGTTTAAGGGGGCCGTCGTGTAGCCTAACCTAAACAGACACACCGCCGCGATCACATGCAAGCCTCGGCTGATCCATAACGCCGGTTCCACGCCGAGCCTTGACGGCATCGAATACAAACCAAGCGACTTGTCGTGTTCCACGTCTTGCAGGGCGTAGATCACGTCGAACCCGCCGACCCAGCAGGCGACCATCCCGGCGAGCAGCCAGGGCGCAGCATACTGAAGATACCCCGGCTCGATCGCCAGCGCCGCCGCAACCGGGCTCAACGCCAGCGCGGTGCCCAGATAGACGTGGCAGAGCCAGGTGAAGCGCTTGGTGTAGCTGTACCCCGCGAGGTAGGCGAGCACGGCCGGTGAGAGTATCACCGGCCAGGGGTTGGATCGCGACAGCCAGAAGCCCGCGGCGCAAGCGATGAATAATGCGGCGCAGGCGATGATTGTGCCCAAGGCAAAGGGCTTGCTGAGTTGCCCGCTAGCGATGGCGCGTTTGGCGGTGCGTGGGTTGCTGGCGTCGAGCCCCGCGTCGGCCAGGCGGTTGACCATCATCGCAAACGTCCGCGCGAAGAACATGCACGCCACGATCAGGGCGAACTCGTCCAGCCCCGGCAGGCGGCCGGCATACCCCGCTGCCAGGAACGTCGCCAGCAGTGCGAACGGCAAAGCAAAAACGGTGTGGCTGAGCTTGATGTCCCGCGCAACGACCGACAGCTTCCCCGGCAGTGTTGTGACAGGTTCGGCGGGAGTCGTCGTTATCAACGCGGCCCGGCCTCCACGGCGTCGTCACGGTCGGCTGAGTCGGTGTCGAGTTTGGGCTCGGTCCAGCGCACGTCCAGGCTGTGCTCGACATTCAATAAGTCGAGGCATCGCCCGGCGACGAAATCGACCAAGGCTTCGATCGTCTGGGGCAGCAGGTAGAACCCGGGGTTGGCTGGCGCGATGATCCCGCCGGCTTCGGTGATGGCCTGCATGTTCTTGATATCGATCAGCGACAGCGGCATCTCGCGGTGGACCAGCACGAGCTTTCGGCGTTCTTTAAGGGTGACGTGCGCGGCCCGGTGCATCAGGTTCTGGGCGAGCCCGTTGGCGATTGCGCCAAGTGTGTTGGAGGTGCAGGGAACGACGATCATGCCGTCGTGTTGGAATGAGCCGGACGCGATGGACGCGCCGACGTCGCGGTAGTTGTGATAGATCAGGCCCGGGGGGCGAGCGGTGGGGCGGTCGTCGGGTTGTTCAAGGCC
>CBDUNP010000206.1:0-5764 GCA_965368605.1 uncultured bacterium
GAGGCGGGCTCTCCTCTTAAAGCAATCTATTACATGTCACCATATACTCGCCACAGGTCGGTGATATGAACGAGCCGCCGATCGGGGCTGGCGATCCAGACGTATGACTCGGGTACTGATTAGGTGACATTACATGGCGTGGGCTTTCTGGATCGACGTGGGTGGGACCTTCACGGATTGCGTCGGCCGCTCTCCGCAGGGGCACTGGCATCAGGCCAAGGTGCTCAGTGGCGACGACTCCCCGATCGTGGCGATCAGGCAGATCATGGGGCTGGAGCAAGGCGCGCCGATCGGGCGGGTGAAGGTCGGGCTGGGCACGACGCGCGGCACAAACGCGTTGCTTGAACGCAAGGGCGCCCGAGTCGCGTTGATCACGACGCAAGGGTTTGGCGACCTTTTAAACATCGGTACGCAGGCACGCCCGCACCTGTTTGATCTGAATATCAATAAGCCTTCCGTGCTTTACAAGGACGTGTACGAACTCAACGAACGGCTGGACGCCCGGGGCGCAGTGGTCAAGGCTTTAGACCGCAAGGACGTTGTCGATACGTTGCAGCAGATACGATCGACCGGCGTGGATTCCATCGCGGTCTGCCTGCTGCACGCCTACCTCAATAACGAACACGAGATGCGTGTCGCCCAGGTCGCCCGTGAGATGGGTTTTGGACAGGTGTCGGTTTCTTCGGAGTTGTCGCCGACGATCAAGGCGCTGGATCGTTGTGATACCGCGGTGCTGGACGCGTATCTGTCGCCGGTGATCCGCACCTATCTGGCGAACCTGAAAAAGCAGATGCCCGGCTGCGAGCTGAAGGTGATGACGTCTGCCGGGGCCGTCATCGACTCGGAGGCTTTCGTCGGCAAGGACTCGCTATTCAGCGGGCCCGCCGGGGGCGTGGTCGGGTGTGCGCATGTGGCGAAGGAAGCCGGCTTCACGTCGGCGATCGGGTTTGACATGGGCGGGACGAGCACGGATGTCTGCCGATTCGATGGACGGTACGAGTACTGCTACGCGGGTGAGGTGGCGGGCGTGCGGGTGGTCGCGCCGATGCTGGCGATCGAGACTGTCGCGGCGGGTGGCGGGTCGGTCTGTGAGTTCACAGGCGGCCGGCTGACGGTCGGGCCGGACAGCGCCGGGTCGGACCCCGGGCCGGCGTGTTACGGGCAAGGCGGGCCGTTGGCGGTCACGGACATCAATCTCTTCAACGGGAAGATCGATCCGACGCGTTTCCCGTTCCCGCTGAATAAAGACGTCGTCGCACAGCACCTGGACCGGATCGCCCAAGCGATGGGGAACACGATGTCCCCGCACGAGATCGCGGACGGGTTCACGAAGGTCGCGAACCTGAAGATGGCGGCGGCGATCAAGCGGATCAGCACCGCGCATGGTTACGACCCGGCGGACCACGCGCTGGTCGCGTTCGGCGGGGCCGCGGCGCAGCACGGCTGCGCGATCGCCCGATCCCTGGGCATGAAACAAGTCCTGCTGCACCCGCTGGCCGGGATCCTAAGCGCGTACGGGATCAGCATGGCGGACGTGCAGCGGTTCGCGGAACGGTCGGTCTTGAAGCGGTTGTGTGACGAAGAACTGTCCGCGCTGGAACCGGTGTTCGGTGAATTGGAAGGCACCTTGACCCGGCAGGTGCTTGCCGAGGGCGTTGAGGCCGGTGATATCGACAGGCCGATACGCCTGCTGGACCTTCGTTATCAGGGCGAAGAGACATCGATCACGATCGAGAGGCCGAAGGATGACCGGTGGGCGCAAGCCTTCGAGCGGATGCACCTCCAACTCTACGGCCACGTTCATCATGACCGACCGATCGAGATCGCCACGCTGCGCGTCGAAGTCACCGGTCGAGTCCCTAAACCAACCGCGCAGACCAAAGCCCCGGTTGAGCACACCGCGGCGGCAAAAGGCACGGCGACGGTTTACTTCGACGCCGAACCCCATGAGACGCCGTGGTTTGAGCGATCCGAATTACAACCGGGCGACCGGGTCGCGGGGCCCGCGATTATCTATGAAGCGCTTAGCACGATCGTGATCGATCCGGGCTGGTCGGCCGAGATCACGGAGCGGTACGACCTGATGTTGACGGATAACGCACCAGTTGGCCGGGAAGAGCCGCAATCAACCCGCTGCGATCCGGTACGGCTGGAGCTATTCAATAACCACTTCACCCACATCGCAACGCAGATGGGGCTGACGCTGCAGCGCACGTCGATGTCGGTCAACGTAAAGGAGCGGCTGGACTTCTCGTGTGCGATCCTGGATAGCCAAGGCCATCTCGTAGTGAACGCGCCCCACATCCCGGTGCACCTGGGCGCGATGGGCGCGTCGGCCCGGGGACTGATCGAACAGGTCAAGGACCTTCGGCCCGGCGACGCTTACCTCTCTAATGATCCCGATCTCGGCGGGTCGCACCTCCCGGACCTGACAGTTATCAGCCCGGTGTTTGATCAGACGGGAAGCGAGTTACGTTTCTTTACCGCCAGCCGGGCCCACCACGCCGAGATCGGGGGCGTCCGGCCGGGGTCGACCTTCCCGCATGCGCGAAGCCTTGCCGAAGAAGGGGTCGTGTTCCGCAGCCTGCGCATCGCTCGGGCCGGGGTGTTTGATGAGTCGGCGCTTCACGACGCGCTGACGGCCGGTGAGTTCCCGTCGCGGGCCCCGCAGGAGAACATCGCCGATGTCCGAGCCGCCCTGGCGGCCAACACGCTTGGCACCCGTGAATTGCAGGCCCTGATCGATGCGAATACCTGGCCAGTCGTCTCGGCGTACATGGGTTTTATCCGAGACAGCGCGGCGCAGACGTGCCGCGAAATGATTGGCCGGATAGACGACGGCTGTTACGTGTTTGACGACCAACTCGACGACGGCGCCCCGCTGCGGATAGCGGTGATGATCGAGGGCACATGCATGACCGTGGATTTTTCCGGCACGGGGCCGGTCAATGACAATGCATTCAACGCGAATCTCGCGGTAGTCACGGCCGCGATCCTCTACTGCCTGCGATGCATGATCGACCAGGACATCCCCCTGAACAGCGGTGTATTGGAACCGATCGAGATCACCCTGCCGACCTGCATGCTAAATCCGCCGAAGTGTGAAGACCCGCGCCGGCACGCGGCGGTGGCGGCGGGTAACGTCGAGCTGTCGCAGCGCATCGTGGATATGTTCTTCGGCGCGCTAGGCGTCGTGTCGGCAAGCCAGGGCACGATGAACAACCTGATCTTCGGCGACGACACCTTCGGGTACTACGAAACCATTTGCGGGGGCGCCGGCGCGGGGCCGGGCTTCGAGGGTGCGGACGCGGTGCACACGCACATGACCAACACCCGGATGACCGACGTCGAGGTGATGGAGGCACAGTACCCGGTCCGCGTGCGCCGGTTTGCCATCCGCCGAGGCTCCGGGGGCGCGGGGCGGTATCGTGGTGGAGACGGCGTGATTCGCGAGATCGAGTTTCTAAAACCCGTGCGTTTGTCGCTGCTGTCTCAACGCCGGTCCGCCCGCCCGTTCGGCCTTGCGGGGGGCCAACCCGCCCAGCCCGGCCGAAACCTGTTAAGACGCGCCGGCGAACACACGGAGCGCGACCTGGGGCCGCTGGTTCAGATTGAAATCCAACCGCACGACTCCCTCACAATCCTCACCCCCGGCGGCGGCGGCTACCAGGCTCCGGACGATAGTCATGCATGAACCCTCTATAATGCCCGCTGAACACATCTCATGTTGAGGCCACTATGACGATGAATCGCACTATCCGAAAACACCTCAAGGCCTGCACGGGACTGCACGCACTTTCACTCGCGTTTCTCATCGCCGCCTCCCTGTTGGGCTGCCAGGAAGATCGCGGCGGCGGCGCAGAAGCAAGAGAGAATCAGAAGGTGTCATACCTCGCGATCGGCTCCAAGGTGCTGGGGATGGACCCGATGGATATCGGCGACGTAACCTCCAGCAAGATCGCATCGGGAGTCTACGACTGCCTCTACCAATACCACTACCTCAAACGGCCTTACGAGCTGGTCCCCTCGCTGGCGGCGCAGATGCCGACGGTCAGCGAGGACGGGCTGACGTACACCATCAAGCTGCGCGACGGGGTTTACTTCCAGGACGACGCGTGCTTTGTCGAGTCTGAAGGCAAGGGCCGACAGCTCGTAGCCGAGGATGTCATCTATTCATGGAAGCGCATCGCCAACATCAAGAACGTCTCCAAGAACTGGTGGGTATTCGATGGCCGGATCGCGGGGCTCGACGGGTTCCGCGAGTACACACAGTCCGTCACCGATCCAAGCCAGGTGGACTACAGCCGACCGGTCGAGGGGCTTGAAGCGGTCGACGACCTGACGCTGCGTATCACGCTGGCCAAGCCCTACCCACAACTGGTGTATATGCTTTCGCACCTGCCGACGGCGGTCGTGCCGCGCGAGGCGGTTGAGCATTACGGGGAAGAGTTTATCAATCACCCGGTCGGGACGGGGCCTTACCGGCTCAAGGAGTGGCGGCGCGGCAGCAAGATCGTGCTGGAACGCAACCCGACCTACCGTGAAGAACGCTATCCCGACGAAGGCGAGCTCGGGGACTTAGAGGCGGGGCTGTTGGCCGATGCGGGCAAGCGGCTGCCGTTGATCGACCGGATCGAGATCTCGGTCATCGAAGAGAACCAGCCGATGTGGCTGAAGTTCATGGCGGGCGACCTGGATATGAGCGGGATCCCCAAGGACACGTTCGATACCGCGATCTCCCCGTCGCGCACCCTCAGCCCCGAGCTCGCGGCGAAAGGGATCGCGCTTGAGGTCTATGAAGACCCGGTCACGTTCTGGTTCGGGTTCAACATGGAAGACCCGATCGTGGGCAAGAACCTGCCGCTGCGTCAGGCGATGAACCTGGCGATCGACCGCGACGACTACCTCAAGCTGTTCATGAACAACCGAGGCCTGCCGGCGCGGGGCGTGATCCCGCCGATGCTTCAGGGGTATGACCCTGAAGTAACAAGCCCGTACACGGTGTACGACCCTGACACCGCCAAGCAAAAATTGAAAGAGGCCGAGGCGGTCCACGGCGGACCGCTGCCGACCCTGGTACTGACAATGGGCGGCACGGACAGCACGGCCCGCCAGCGGGGGCAGTGGATCAGCCGGTCGTTCGATCAGGTCGGGATCGATGTGGAAGTCGAGTACATGGACTGGCCCAGCGCCCAGGAGAAGATCAAGGGCAAGAGCGCACAGATGTACGCGATGGGCTGGTCCGCCTTCATCCCCGACGCGGAGAACTTTTTGCAGCTGTTCTACGGGCCCAACGAGTCCCCGGGCATGAACGCCATGAACTACAAAAACCCCGAGGCCGACGCTATGTACGCCAGGCTGGCGGTGATGGCGGAGTCCCCGGAACGGGTGGCGCTGGTCCGCCAGATGCATCAGGTGGTGCTCGACGACCTGCCTTGCGTGTTGACGATCCACCGCACGGCCTTTGTGCTGCGATATGACTGGCTCAAGAACTACAAGCCGCACGTCTTTGGCTACGGACTGATGAAGTACCGTAATATTGACCAGGACATGCGCCGAGAGCGGGTTGGCCGATGATGGCCCCTCGATTTGCTATGATTGAGACCGATTATTGTTGACCCTCCACCCCGCCCGAATAGATGAGCCAAGACGTTTCAGAACCCGGCCAACGCATGAACCCGATCGCGCGCGTGATGATCAGGCCCTTTCGGCCCGCGATCCGGTCGGCTAGAGACTACAGCGCCGCGAAGCTGCGCAGCGACCT
>CBDUNP010000207.1:0-5743 GCA_965368605.1 uncultured bacterium
AGGAACCGACCCGTGCCGACCTCGATCAAGTTCTGGAACAAACGCGCCCGCAGGTATGACCGCAAGCTCTACAAGGGGCCGAACTACGCCGCCCGGCTGGAGCGCGCGGCGGCGGCGTTTGGTGAGAACGCCAATGTGCTGGACGTTGGCTGCGCGACCGGGGAGATCACGCTCGACCTGGCGCAGCACGCCGGGCAAGTCCTGGGCATCGATCATGCCGAGAAGATGACCGAGGCCGGGAACGCCAAGGCCAAGGAACGCGGGATCAGTAACTGCCGGTTCGAGCCTTGGGATGCGCATGATGCCAATCTGGTGGCGGGGTCGTTTGATGCGATCACCAACTACAGCCTGCTGCACCTGGTCGACGACCCACGCGCCACGATTGACCGATTTCACGAACTGCTCAGGCCCGGCGGGCACCTGCTGACCGAGGCGCCGCTGCTGGGGGATTGGAACCTGGTATGGCGTGGGTTGTTGAAGCTATTGGTGGGGTTTCGGGTCTGCCCGAGGATCGGGGCGCTGACGCTTGCGGATCTGGAGGGGATGATCCGGGACGCGGGCTTCGAGATTCTTGACAGCAAGGTCTACAACCCCAAGAGCGGGATGCACTGCATCCTGGCACGCAAGCGGCAGGGTGAGGGCTCGGGCGTTTCCAGCTAGGATCAGGCTTATGTTCACACTGACCGTCATCACCGCCCTGGGGTGCGGGCTTAATGCGGGCATCTTCTATGCGTTTTCATCGTTCGTGATGAAGGCGATGGGCACTCTGTCGTCTGCGCAGGGGGCCGACGCGATGCGGCGGATCAATATCGACGTGATCAATCCGTGGTTTATGATCGTGTTCATGGGGACGCCGCTGCTGTGCGTCGTGTTGCTGGTCATGTCGGCGATTAATCCGGGCGACGGGGGAGCACCCTGGCGAATCGCTGCGGCGCTGCTGCACCTGCTGGGTTGTTTTGGTGTGACGATGGTGTTTAACGTGCCGTTGAATAACCGCCTGGCCAACACCGAGCCGGGCACGCCCGAGGCCGAGGCGCTGTGGGCTCATTACCTCAAGGCCTGGACCGCCTGGAACACCGTCCGCACGATCGCGCCTGCGGCGGCGCTGTTGGCGCTGTTGCTTTCGTTGCGTGGCTGAGAATATTTCAACACGCATTCCTACGGCTGCCACACCAGCTCATAATATGGCTTAACCCGGGTTGGATTCGCGAACCCGATCGCGGGGCCAGCGTATACTGCTAAGAAGGAGGTCTGCTATGGACATGACACTACGTCATGACGGATTTGATATGAGCGAAGCGATCGACTCGCATGTGCGGGATCGCTTCTCGGCCGCACTCGATCAGCACGCGAGCCATATCCGGGGCGTCGGGGTCACCCTGCGTGACGAGAACGGGCCACGCGGCGGGGTAGACAAGTCCTGCCAGGTGCAGGTCGATCTGGCTAGCCATCACGAGCCTGTGATCATCAAGAAGCAGCACGAGGATATCTACCTGGCGGTGACGGAAACAGCGGACGCGGTGAAGCGCACCATCGGCAAGTTGGTGAACAAGGCCAAGGAGCACCGTTAAACGGCCGCGGGGGATTCATCTGTTTTCAGGGGCGTTGCCGACCGGTATGATGCGGTCGGTAACTGTCGCGTGTGACCTGGAGCTTCTATGAAAGCGATCCGTCTGATCCTGTGTATCTTCCTGCCGCCGGTCGCGGTGTATATGGCGGTCGGCTTTGGGCTGCACTTCATCCTGAACATCATCCTCTTCCTGCTTGGGGGGATCCCCGGCATCATCCACGCGCTCTGGCTGAATATGAGGTAGGCCGGTTCGGGCAGAGGTGTCAGGCGTCGAGGCGTTGGATCTTCTGCGGCCCGTCCATGCAGTAGCGGATGTTGCGCCAGCGGATGGTTCGGCCGACGCTTGCACGCAGCAGCATCAGGAGGTTGATCCCGAGCCAGACGGGGGTGGTCCAGCGTTCGAGGGTGAAGGTAGGGGCGAGTTGTTGGGCGACGTTCTTGCCGAGGGTGAGCTGCACGACGCGCTTGCGGTAGGAGGCGCGGACCTGATTCATGATGAAGACTAAGACGAAGACGCCGATGGCGATGCGCGTGTGGTGGATGCCGTCCGCGCAGATGAGCGTTGTGGCAGCCGCGGCCATCCCCAGGAAGTACAGGGCGTTGATGAAGAGGGCGGCGACGAAGACCGATGGGGCGTGGATACGTGTGATGACGTACTGGCGGAAGGCGAAGTTACTCAGCCCAGCGAGGTCGTAGTCCACCGGCGAGGCGACCAGGCACTCAGGCACGAAATACACCCGGCGATCCAGGTCGCGGCACATGCGAGTGACTTGATAATCGTCGCTGAGTGCGCCGCGCCAGTAGCTAAGGAGGTCGGCCTCGTTGGCGGTGCTGACACGCATGGCCATGGACCCGCCCCAGGCGTGGGTGAACCGGTCCCGGCGGATGTAGCCGGTCGCCGAACTGTTGATAATGCTGGCGATCTTGGCCCAGAAGGTTGGGGCGGTGGCGCCTGCCTGGGGCTGGGGGACGAGCCAGCGGAAGCCGGTGGTGACGGCGGTGCGATCCTGGCAGAGCGGGCCGACGAGTTCGCCCAGCCAGTCGTTGCCGGGCACGGCGTCGGAGTCGGCGAAGACCCAGACTTCTTCGCCGCCGTTGTCGGCCTTGAGCTTCTCGACCGCTGCGATCAGGTTGTGGACCTTCTGCCCCTCGTTTGCATCGGCGACACCGGCGAAAAGGACTTCGGCTTTGCGTTCGGGGAACTGCTGGATCGCTTCGCGCAGCAGCGGGTAGGCCGGGTCGTCTTCATCTTCGACGATCATCAGGACGCGGTAGTCGGGGTAGTCCTGGGTGAGCAGTCCCTTGAGGTTGCCTTTGAGCGCGGGCTCGATGCCCTTGAAGGGCACGATCAGCGCGGCGGGGGGGCGGTAGGCGGCGAAACGTTCGGTCTGCGGGTTCTTGGCACGCTCGGCGAGTTTGCGTTGTGCGACGACCGCCAGCACGGCCTGCGCACCCCAGGCGATGCACAACCCGATCAGTATCCAGCCGACGACATCGTTCATCCGTTACGTTTCCGTCTGGACGCGCTTTTGCGCGGCGTTGCTCCAGGAGATACGGCGTTTATCCCACCGGGGCCTGCGCGGTTTCCAGCAGGCTCACACCGGTCATCTCCTCGGGCTTGTCGACGCCCATCAGGTCCAGCGCCGTTGGGAACACGTCCGCCAGGCGTCCGCCGGGACGCAGCGGGGTGTCGGCCGAGAGGTCTTCGTCGACGATGATGCAGTCCACGTCGTAGAGCGTGTGCGCGGTGTGCGGTGCGTTGGTGTTAGGGTCGAACATCTGCTCGGCGTTGCCGTGGTCGGCGGTGACGATGAGCTTGCCGCCCTTGGCGACGGTGGCGTCGACGATCTTCTGGACGCAGGCATCGACGGTTTCGACGGCCTTGATGGCGGCGTCGAGCTTGCCGGTGTGCCCGACCATGTCGCCGTTGGCGAAGTTGACGATGATCATGTCTTCGCCGTCATCGGCGTTGATCCGGCCGAGGACGATGTCGCAGATCTCGTTGGCGCTCATCTCCGGCTGAAGATCGTAGGTCGCGACGGAGGGGGACTGTGCCATCTGCCGGCCCTCGCCGGGGAACGGCTCCTCACGGTAATCATTGAAGAAGAACGTGACGTGCGGGAACTTCTCGGTCTCGGCGCAGCGGAACTGGGTCTTGCCGAGGGCGGCGAGGTGGGCACCGCCGATGTTGTCCATCTTGGGCGGCTTGGGGAAGGCGACGTTGACCAGCTCGTTGAGCTCTTCCTGGTAGGCGGTCATGGTGACGTAGTTGATGTCGAGCTTGTCGCCGCGGTCGAAGCCTTTTTCGCCGGAGTCGGGTGACTCGGCGACGTGGCCGTAGAACTCGGGCATGACAAAGGCGCGGGTGATCTCACGGGGGCGGTCGCCGCGGTAGTTGTAGAAGATGACCGAGTCGCCGTCTTTAACCGGGTCCGGATCGCCGACGTAGCGGGGGGTGATGAACTCGTCGCCCTGCTGGCTGTCGTTGGTGGGGTTGTCGTAGTAGTTCTGGATCGCTTCTTCGGCGGTGTCGAACTCGGGCGCTTCTTCGGCGCGGCCGGTGATCAGATCGTAGGCCTGCTTGACGCGCTCCCAGCGGTTGTCGCGGTCCATGGCGTAGTAGCGGCCGCAGATCGAGGCGACCCAGCCGACACCGATCTCTTCGCACTGTTGCTCGATCTGTTTGACGAACTCAAGGCCGGTGAAGGGCCCGGTGTCTCGGCCGTCGGTGAACAGGTGCAGGGCGACGTGGGTCTGGCCGCGGTGGTTACAGGCTTCCAGGCAGGCGTAGAGGTGGGTCATCAGGCCGTGGACGCCGGCGTCGGAGGCGATCCCCATCAGGTGGACCGTGCCGTCGTTGGCCTTGGCCTGGTCGATGGCGGCGTTGAGGGTCTCGTTCTTGAAAAAGGATTCGTCCTCGATCGCCAGGCTGATACGGACGGATTCCTGGTAGACGACCCGGCCGGCGCCGATATTTTGATGGCCGACCTCGGAGTTGCCCATCGTTTCGTCGGGGAGGCCGACGTCGCGGCTGCTGGTGTGGATCTGTGTGGTCGGATATCGGGAGACCAAGGCGTCGCTGCAGGGGGTGTTAGCGAGTTTGATGGCGTTAAAGGCGTCGTGTTCGGGGTTGGGGTTGTTTCCCCAGCCGTCGCGGACGATCAACACGACGGGTTTAGGATTGGCGGACATGGTGTGGTTTCTCGGGTACGGGGTGGGGTGATGCCGGCCCGGTCAGGGGCGGCGTGTCGGTTTGGCCATGGGTTCTGGCCTGTATCTGGGGATTGTAGGCCATTCTGGCCCGCGTGTGTCGGCGTTGCCTCCGGACACAGGATGTTGTTAGATGTATGCCATGAGTGCCACCACCGGCAAGCAATGCGGCAAGTGCGGCTACGACCTGACCGGGTTGGAGGCCGAGGGGCTGTGTCCGGAATGCGGGGAGTACCGCGACGCATGGTCCGGCAGGGGCATCGCCAGCCAGAGCATGGTCAAGCACCAGCGGGGTGAATGGGTCGTCCGGCTGTTCCAGGTGCTGGGGCTGGTGTTCCTGTCGATGTCCTGCCTGGGGCTCGGGTCGTTGTATAGCATGAAAGCCAGCAGCTTTACCCCGCTGTTTCTCACGGGGCTGATCGCGTTGATGTTTCTGATCAGTGCGGTGGTGTTGGGGGTTTCGCTTTTTAAGTCGGGGGACTAGAACCCGCTTCGCCGGGTCGGTTATAATCCGAGCAGTATCAGGAGCACGTCATGTCACGTTGCCTTGTCACAACCAATTATATGAATAAGGAGGCCCGCGATGAACGCAAAGATGAGTCGGGTGATATCGGGATTACTGTGTATCTGTCTGTTGATGGTGGTCGGCTGCAAGACCGAGCAGCCGGGCGTGGTGAACCGGGTCGGGACGATCAAGGCGACCCTGGCCGCCAGCCCCGCCGCGGTGACCGAAGCCGCCAACGAGGTGCTCGACGATATGGACCTGATCGTTATCAACTCCAGCTCGACCGCGATCGATGGCCGGGTCGTCGCACGCACGGCGCAGGACGTCAAGGTCCGCGTCGATAGCCAGAAGGTCGGCGAGAACGTCAGCGAGGTCTTTATCCGCGTCGGCAAGCTCGGCGACTCGGAGCTGAGCCTGACCATCCTCAACGAGATCAAGGAAGAACTCGGCATCGCGAC